>MGRR01000046.1:7238-11730 GCA_001798265.1 Deltaproteobacteria bacterium RIFCSPHIGHO2_12_FULL_43_9 | reverse complement strand
ACTCATGAGGATCTTCTTCCCGACACTGATTTTGCATGTTGGGGACGTGGTATACCCGAACGGAGAGGCGGAGTTTTTCGATAAATTCTTTTTTATGCCTTACGCTGAAATCATAAAAAACACCCCCTTCTTTTTGACCCTTGGAAATCACGATATTGGAACCCAGGATGGCAAGCCTTACTTTGACGCCTTCGATCTCCCCGTTAACAACAGGACATTTACGGAACAGTTCTATTCTTTTGAGTGGGGCAACATCTTATTTGTCTCGTTGGATTCCAATTCAATCATCAAAGGGGATGCTACCGGGCAGACACAGCTTGAGTGGCTGGAAGAGATCCTCTCCAAAAGCAACCACAGATGGAGATTTATATTCCTCCACCACCCGGTCTATTCTTCAAAAGGCAATCACGGAAGCACCCCTGAATTACAGGAGCGCCTTCTTCCAATTATTAAACGACATAATGTCCAGGCGGTATTTTGCGGGCATGATCACCACTATGAAAGAACGAGATTAATAGATGGAACCCTCTATGTCGTCTCTGGCGGAGGGGGCATAAGTGTGCGCCCCGTAAAACCAGATCCCAATTTTTCCGAAATCGCCCTTGCGACATTTCACTTCGTCGATTTCATGGTAACCGATGAAGAGCTCTCTCTTACCGCCATCAACCAATTTGGAGATATCATTGACCATGCGATCTACCCTTTTCGGGGCTTTAATAAAGATTGATAGCGCGTAAATTTTGCTGTCTAACATATTGAACAACCTTCACTTTTTAAGTGAAAACCAATACAGCCAAAGCAGAATGATTACATTAGGTTAGAAAATAGTCACGCAGGATTCCGATTAATCACCTGTTTAAAATATTTACTCCAATTAATTTCTTCTGAAAATCCACTACCAAAACTATCCGATATTACACATATTTTTCACTTAACAAGTGGCACACACCTTGCAGAGATATCCCTTGGATCACGTTTTCACGTAAAAGAAATTTAAAAATCTTGTTTGGAGAAAATATGTTTAGAGGTTTGGCACAAATTTTCTTTCTACTTTTTATAATTGTTAGCTTATCTGCTTGCAGCAGTGGTCACAAAGGTGGTGGCGGCGGCGGGGGGGGGGCTGCGTCTGCATCTGATGATCAAGCTCAAGAATTAACCAAGTACCAAGCCTGCGTCAGAGATTTAACTGCAGTACTTGATTCACTCGGTATTCCTGAGGGCTCAATTGGTATAATCTACGAGCAAGCCATCCTTTTGCTACTTGGAATTGATCAGTACCATTCTAAATTACCTCCAAGTTACAGCATTGTTTTCAAGTTTGATGAAGATAGGGATGGAAACTCGAATGGTGGTATAAGACTGAGAATTCCAGGATTTGATTCTATCAAATTCTTAAAGGGTGAAAATTGCGCTAAAGATATAGCAATCCCAGCAATAGATCCTGGAACTCTCGATGAATATTTTGCCATTGCGACTCTCGATGACGTATTTACATCGGACGGTAACCCTGGAACATTAAGCTGGTATACTACCGCCCAGAAATTCATAGTAATATTCACATTTGGAGACTATACAATCGTATTGAACAATCCGGTTTACTAACTTTGAAATTAACGCAACCTTGAATGCTACAACAACAATGCAGGGCTACGGCAGGAGCACCAAACAGTTACATCTATCGGACGAGAAGCAGGAAGAGATAAAAAAGAATTTCCATGCCATAGAATGCAAGCAGATTGGCCATAAAAAGCATGAGACATATCTCAATAACCTGGAAAAATTAAAAGGGGTATATTTAAAATAAACGTAACCGTAACTATTCAGTTGTCATCCCCGTACCCCGCTTTCGCAGGGATGACAAAAATCGTCATTGCGAGAAGGCCCGAAGGGGATCCTTCACTGGGTCTTTCCCAAATTTAGTGGAACCTGACTATCGTCATCCTGAGCCGAAGGCGAAGGATCTCCTGCTAAATTGTGAAGAGATCCTTCGCCTTCGGCTCAGGATGACGCTCAAGACACCGTTGTGTATCACGATTAACCTTCACTAAATAACTGAAAGAATCTCCTTCACTGCGTTCAGGACAGGCTCCGCAATCCATTGGAATGACGAAGATAAAATTTCTTGAACTTAAATTTTTAACACTGTACTCTTTATTTCAGGGTCATTGCAGTATCGGGCGACCCACGGCAGTTAATTCTCCAAAAACCACGGAGGGTTGTTGTCATGGCACGATTACTCTTTCTGACTTTTCTTTTTTTCCTATTCTCAGCTACATCGGACGCGAAAACAAACTATGTGCCAAATCAATTAATAGTTAAATTCAGGACGCCTTTTCTTTCATCCCCCGAAATCGATTCTATTCATTCGAAAATAGGGGCAAAGGTGGTCTACGAAAGAAGAGGGAAACTCCCGGACAGCATGGATCTGGTTTTACTCCCCGATAACGTCTCTGTTGAGGATGGAATAAAATATTATTCAGACGACACGTTAAAACCGGTGGTAGAATATGCCGAGCCAAACTATAGGTCGGGTGAAATAACAGGTTGGCCCGTCTCTCCGAAGATGAGTCAGGAGCAATTGAGCTCTATTCTTACAGACAGACTCCATCTCTCTGTGACCAGTGACCCATTTTTCAAGGATCAATGGGCCCTATTAAACAAAAAACATGCTGATATAAACATTTTGCCGGCATGGGAGCGGTCGAAGGGCAATAACACCATTATAGTTGCTGTCGTCGATACCGGGGTAGATTATCTTCATCCCGACCTGATCGAAAATATATGGATCAATAAGGGGGAAATTCCGGGTGATGGCATTGATAATGACCAAAATGGATATATAGACGATATACATGGATACAATATGCTAGGGAGAAACGCGGATGTGATGGATGTTGATGGACATGGGAGCCATGTGTCCGGAACAATCGGCGCTCTTACAAATAACAGTGTCGGGGTTGCCGGTATAAACTGGAATGTTCAGATCATGGCGCTCAGAGCGGTTCCCGGCGATGGGGATGAAACAGACGCCGATGTAATTGAATCGTTTATGTACGCCGCCAGAAATGGGGCACGGGTAATAAATTGCAGCTTTGGAAAGTATGAATCTGGCATAGCCGTGAAGGATACCATAGACGAAATCGGAAAACTTGGCGTGCTCGTAGTCGCTGCAGCTGGCAACAGCGCGGAGAATGTCGACAAGATCCCCTCTTATCCAGCCGCTTTTACCAGCACGAATCTGATTACCGTTGCCGCCACAGATAGCGATGACTCACTCGTATGGTGGTCTAACTACGGAGCTGAATCGGTAGACCTGGCGGCACCAGGGGATTATATCGTTTCAACCACCAATAAAAATACATATAGTTTTTATAGTGGAACATCGATGGCAACCCCACATGTTGCCGGATCCGCAGCCCTACTATTGTCAATCAATCCAAATCTGGACGCGGAAGAGCTAAAGGATATCTTAATGAAAAGCACCACTCAGCTTGATGAACTCAATGGGGTGGTTAAGAGTGAGGGAAGACTAAACTTAGGCGCCGCTACGGGATTACTTCTGGAAAGTATGGCACTTATTTCGAACTAGGAAGCTTTCCTAACTCTTCTTCGATCTGAGAGTCCTCTATCTTCTTAAAGAGGACTCTCGGCTCTTCGATTTTATGTTTGATAAATGTAGGTAGCGCTACGCTCCATTTTGCATCCTTTACATCCCCACTAAACCTGGCCATCTTCCAAACTGTTTCCGCAATGGATGGCATAAATGGATAGGTTGCTATCGCAAGTAGATATAAAAGTTGCATTGATGTATGAAGCGTTGCTGCGCATCGGTCCGGATCATCTTTTTTCGTGGCCCAGGGTGCCGAGTCGTTGAAATATTTGTTTCCAATCCTTGCTATATCCATCATTGAAGAAACACCATCCCGGATTTCAAAGCTTTCTAGCTGATTGGTAAGAGATTCGAAGACTTCTCCAATCCCCCTGATCAGCTCTTCATCAATCTTCTGAAGCTTTTTGGGCGCCGGAACGATGCCGTCAAAATATTTCTGAATAAAGGTTAGGAGCCTATTCACAAAGTTTCCATAAATATCAGCTAGTTCGGTGTTGTGCAGCTTCTGGAACTCCCTCCAGTAGAAAGAGCTGTCCGATGTCTCTGGCAATACGCGGGAGAGATAGTATCTGAGGCTATTAACGTCGAACTTTTTAAAAAAGAGATCTGTATCTATGTACCACCCTTCACTTTTGGAAAACTTTCTCCCCTCCAGGTGAAAAAACTCATTACCTACCACGTTAGCCGGAAGAATATACGGTTGTTTCTGCCCCATGATCATAGCGGGCCATACAATCGCGTGAAACGGAATATTATCCTTACCCATGAAATGGATCAGCTTACGTCCCTTATCCTGCCAGTAATCGTTACAGAGCCCGGGTTTACCAGTCGTGTCAGCCCACTCCTGCGTAATTGAGATATATCCAATCGGCGCATCAAACC
>MGRR01000046.1:0-7219 GCA_001798265.1 Deltaproteobacteria bacterium RIFCSPHIGHO2_12_FULL_43_9 | reverse complement strand
CGAGAGGGCGAATTTTTTAACCCCCTCCCGCCAATCACTCTTGCTCTCCAGCCACTCTTTTAGTTTTGGTGAAAGCGCCTGTAATTGTAAAAACCAATGTCTGGTCTCTTTAAGCTCCGTGGTTGAACCACATAAGGCACACTTAACGGCACTTAAATCTGTCGCATTCAGCCACCTTCCACACGATGGACATTCATCACCTCGGGCTCCGATCTTGCCGCAGTATGGGCAGGTGCCTGAGAGATACCTGTCAGCAAGGAAACGATGTTTTGAGCAGTAGTGCTGGGTTGTCTCTTTTGCCTTAATAAAGCCGTTATTTAAAAGATCGGTGAAAAATTGCTGGGATAACTTATGATGTTCAGGCAAAGAGGTGCGGCCAAAATAATCGAACTCTATATTGAGATTTTTGAAAAATTTCTTGTGCTCTTCGTGCCACCTGTCGACGTATTCCTGATAGGGAACCCCCTCTTTTTCGGCAGCAAATGTAATGGCCACACCATGCTCATCGCTCCCGCAGATAAAGATTACATCAGATCCCGCTGCCCTTTTGTAACGCGCATAGATATCCGCCGGGAGGTACGCCCCGGCAATATGCCCAAAATGAATCGGGCCATTTGCATAAGGGAGGGCGCCTGTAACAATAATTTTTTCTCTGGACATGGATTAAAGAGATATCGAAGTTTATATGTGATCGCAAGCGATCTTTATCCGGGTATCTGAAGCCGCTGGTTTGGGTAAATTTTGTATGGATATGGAAGTCGATTCACCTGAACAAGTTCTTTCACACTCACACCATACCTCTTTGCAATCTGCCACAGCGATTCCCCCCTGCGCACCTTATGTGTATTTCCACTGCTAAATATCTCTTTTTCTTTCGGTTCACGCACCTTGGGCAGAGAATTTACACTTGCAACCAAAAGATCGGAAGAGCCACTTGGAACCCTTATTTCATACTCCTCATTGGGTGGGGTAATCCCACGGAGAAGGCCGGGATTTAGTAACTCCAGATCATCATGAGAGACATTAATAGCCTTAGCGATATCCCTCAATCTTCTCCCCCCCGGAACCTTTACCAATACGGAATTAAGCGGTGGTTCAATCTCGGATGGATCAAATCCATACTTCTCGGGATGCTTCGCAATAATCATTGCCGCAAGAAACTTTGGAATATAGTTCATCGTCTCTTTCGGAAGACGATTCTGCGCGGCCAGTTCCCAGAAATCCCTGCTATCGGCGCGAAGAATAGCCCCAAGCGTCCTCATCTCACCCGCATTATATGACGCCATGGCCAGATACCAGGAGCCAAATGCCTTATATAAACCCCGCAGATAGCGGGCCGCCGCCCTTGTCGATTTCCAGGGATCTCTCCTCTCATCTAAATACCTTGTCATTCTTAATTTATAATTTCTGGCGGTTCCACGCATAAACTGCCATGGACCGGTGGCACCTGCTCTCGATCTTGCCTTGGTTGTGAAACCACTCTCTATCATCATCAGATAAAAAAGCTCGTCCGGCACACCCTCCTCTTTCAAAATTTCTTTTACATCCTTTTCATATCTTCCTGAACGCTTTAGATAGCGCGCAAAAAGATCCTGTTCTTTATCAGTAAAGATATCGATCCATTTTTGGACAGCCTCATTTATTTCGTTCGGAACAACATGCTGCCTATCCTTCTTAGACAATTCTTTGGGGGCAGCGCGATCCAAATCCTCCGCTAAAATCTCTTTCTCTATATCGGGGCTCGGCGTAAAGCGGCGAAATGGACTGTAAGCAAAGGAATTAAACCTTTTTCCAACAGCCCTTTTAGGTTCATCTGTAATCTCTTCCAATACCTCCTCATCATCTGAAACCGCCTCAGTGGCCGAAGCCACATCCTCCTCTTTATGTTCCCCGCTCATCTCCAGAACATCCAGGAATGCCCGGTCACGTACCTCGTGGTTTTTAGGATTGAGCAAATTTTGTGCATTATCATTGTGCTTAATTCCGGCACAACTGACTAATAATAAAGAACCAAGGATGAGGAATCTCCGGAATCTCATTATCACTCCCCAAAGATGTATGTTGAGGATTCTATAACCATAACCATATCTTATCTGCTAGAACTTTTCAGTGTCAAAACAAATTGCTCCTATACTTAGCATTTTTATCACTGCAAAAAGCATGCATAAAAAGCCCTACTAATAAAAAAACAAAGTAACTATTCAGCAAATGTGTCATCCCTGCGAAAGCAGGGATCTATGATTAATGTCATCCCGGTGAAAACCGGGATCTGGATTCCCGCTGGAGCCTGTACTCCGTGAAAACGGGGTACGGGAATGACAGCTGAATAGTTACAAAACAAAAAACTATGGAATATATTCTTAAAAATTTTCTGCGGTGTGTTAAACCTCGGTTTCGGCACCAACAGGTGGTTTCACCTCTTCTACCGCAGGAATAAAGGGCCTTACCTTTTCAAGCAGGGCGGCATCATTTAAATGTTCAAACGCAACCTTGGCATAGTAATATTTTTGTAAAGAAAAGGCCTTCTCACCAACCTTCCGTAAAAGCTCAGGTGGTGGAGGCTCTCCAAGAGCTTTATATGTTTTTAAAAAAAGGAATGAATCTCCATCTTCAAGGGATACATCAACTAATTTTCTTAACCCATCGATATCTTTAAATTTCAAGAAGAATGATAAGGCATCATAATTGAGTCCTTCCGCCAGGAAGTCCCCACCATGTCTGCGAGCTAATTCCGGGGTCAGGTTTTTTGAATAAAGAAGATCACGTTTTTCAATCAGAGATAGATGTCCCATCCCCACCTTGTCCTTCTGATGAACTATCAATGTCGGTGTCAACCGGTTTCACAAAACCTTCCGCGATCTCCCTAAGAGCCAAGACAGGTGGTTTGTTTTTCGCATCTATAAGAGGACGAGACCCCTTCAAAATCTGTTTTGTTCTTTTAACTGCCACATGTACCAGTTCAAATCTGTTGCGAACATTCTTTAAGCAGTCTTCAACAGTAACTCTCGCCATAGATTACAGACCCCTTTTTAAGATTTATAAGGCCTTATATGTATATATCGATAAATAGATTTTGCCAACCCTTAACTTCGTCATGGCGAGCGCCTATGTCATTCCCGCGAAAGCGGGAATCTAGATCCCGGCTTTCGCCGGGATGACAAATATGCGCAAAATTTATGAAAGGTCTACTAGATCCCCGTTTTCACGGGGATGACGAAAACGTCATTGCGATGAGCCTCGTCATTGCGAGCGCCCTGTCATCCCGGCGAAAGCCGGGATCTCTCTCGTCATTGCGAGGCCTCACCCCGTCATTGCGAGCGCAGCGAAGCAATCTCCAACGAAGAGATCCCTTCGCTTCGCTCGGGATGACGAAGGCTCGGAATAACGATGCCTTACAATTCCGATAGCATCTCCAATGTAAGCCTCTTATTCGCCTCTACACCGGGCTGATCAAATGGATTCACATTATAAAGAGAGGCAGCAGAGATTGTAATCAGTTGGTATGACATTAAAAGCTCACCGGTAAATATCTCATTAATTCCAGGAAATTCGATATTTATAACAGGCCTCCCAAGATTTCTCAGAGTTCTGATTGTAGATCTTGCCTCCACCTTTGTAAGCTCCTCCAATGAGCGCCCCTTTAGGTAATCCGCCTCTGGGCCTGAAAGGAGTGGGGGAATCAGCTGATGCTCACCATAATCGTCTACCGTAATAATCGTATAGATCTTGTTATCCCCACCCTCGACAAATAGCTGAAGCAGTGAGTGCTGATCCGCCGTCCCCATTGCCACCAATGGAGTTGAACCAGCAAAGTTGCCCCCACCAATACTCTTTCCAAGAGATTCAGCCCAAAGTTGTGAATACCACCGGGCAAACCTCCGGAACCTTGAGCCATAAGGCATCATTACCGAAATAGCCCTGTTAAACTTTACATGATGCAGATAATAGAGTGCGGCTACCTTGAGCAAATTTTTCGCCCTCTCATCACCATCAACCCATGAATCAGTGATATTCTTTGCGCCAAGCCTCAATTCATCAATATCTACATCCATCCACAATGCCGGAAGAAGGCCTGATGGAGACAACACAGAATACCGCCCCGATAGATCGGAGGGAAAAACAAGATTTCTGACCGATTCCTTTTCAATAAAATCTCTTAGCGCCCCTTTCTCCCGATTCGTTATCACAACCCAGTGATCTAACCAGTTTTTGCCTAATTGATTTTTCGTGTGCTGCAGAACCACGGAAAATTGCGCCAAGACCTCTGGAGTCGTCCCTGTTTTCGACACAACCACATATCCCGTATCTTCAGGATTTCCATCCCTTAGCACCCTTCTGCAATCCAACGGATCGAGATTATTTAAAAAGGTTATTCCCTCCTTATGCCCCCCATGCAGTGAAACGAGCGCCTCTGCTCCAAGCGATGACCCTCCAACCCCTATTACAACCAGATGTTTAAATCGCTTCAATGAGAGTGAAACATCAATTATTGGTTTGATATCCTCATCCGGAAGGGAAAAAAATGGAGGGAGACTTTCGCAACTCTTTAAGCGAAAACCTTCAAGCTGGCGGATAAGCGCCGGGAGCTCACGCCTAAACCCAATCTCTACACCGCTGATATCCCATTTAAGGGTTTGGGGAGGAAAGTGTAGCGCCATCCTGGGAGGATGCTACATTTTGAGGGGAGAATACAAGGGTCTCCTCTATCCAGCCAATGTCGCCATCTTCATGTTTTATCTGGAACCATTCATTCTCAGCATTTATAACCTCAAACGCAACCCCATAGCCAGCAAGAAAGACCACAGGATGCTTTAACCCCGGCCCCTTTCTAACATTAGCGTTGGCCACCTTTACGATTGCCCCCCTCTTCTCTATATCCACAACCTTTCTGCTCACCCAACCAACCTCATCTTCAAAATCCTTTACCTGCAACCACTTCCCATCCTCACCCAGAATCTCAAGAGGGGCATTAGTCCTATAAACAAACATAACCTTTTGATTCAACCCCGGCCCACGCCGGACATTTGCCTTCTTTGCATTAATTATAGTGGCTTCTGAAAAATAAGAAGACAAGAGTATTGTAAATGAAATTAAAATAAGTATTGAAGTTCGCATTCTATCTCCCCAAATCACGTTACCGACACCATAGATCGTAAACCCCGGATTTCCAGACTGTCAACGATTCAAACCCCACGGAACCTCCTGCCGTCATTCCGGACTCTCACGTCATTGCGAGCAAAGCTCTTTCCGTCATTGCGAACCCCTACGTCATCCCGGCGAAAGCCGGGATCTCCCTCGTCATTGCGAGCGAACACTGTCATTCCCGCAAACGCGGAAATCCAGATCCCCGTTTTCACGGGGATGACGAAAACGTCATTGCGAGGAGCCGAAGGGGATCCTTCACTTCGTTCAGGACAGGCTCCGCAATCTCGCGTTGAGATTCCTTCGCCTTCGGCTCGGAATGACGAATAACAGCTTTACAAGCCGGCCCGGTAGATCTAAAAACAGAAAAATGTTTAAGATTGTTCTTGTAGAACCACTAATTCCACCCAATACAGGCTCCACAGGGAGGCTCGCACTCGCGACGGAGTCTGAATTAATTCTCATTGGAAAACTTGGTTTTCACACAGATGAGAAGACCCTGAGACGGGCCGGGTTGGATTACTGGAAGTATGTTAAGTGGCATCATTATGAAAAGGATTTTTTTAGCTTTGTAAATGAACATAAAGGGAGATATCACCTCTTTTCTACCCATGCCACGACCCCATACACAGAGATCGAATTTCAGGCAAATGATTATCTTGTCTTTGGCAATGAGGATGGGGGATTAGGTAAAGAAATAATCTCAAGCTTCCCTGATAGTATTTATAGGATTCCTATGTTTGATTATCGCGTGCGCAGTTTGAATCTAGCTACCTCAGTAGGCATTATTGTTTATGAGGGGATAAGACAATTAAGTATGAAAAAATTGGTATGAATATATTCTCCTGAGTGACAATTTCCTAGTCGCTATTCACAAATTCCCAATGATATAAAAAAGTTATCCTGTTTTTATACTAAATAATTAATCCATATACCCGTAAAAAATCCCTCACAAAAGGGATAAAGTTCCATAAATAATGCTTAATCTCCGTTGGCATCGTCATTGCTATTAGGAAAACCGTGTGTTTTAGGTCGAGCCAAACCGCCACCGTGTGTGTTTAGGCATTCCATGAAAGGGAAAATCTCAATATGAGTAACTTCATAAGAAAAAAGGTAATCGTTGTTTCTTGTTTTGTCCTCTTTTTGTTCATTTCTTCTCCCCTAAGGGCTGAATTCACCTCGCCACTCATCGGCCCGGAAAGGTGTGGAGATATCACACTCTCATCCAATGTTGATGTTCTCGACGCGTTATTCGCAGCACAGGTGGCCGTATTTAGCCTGACCGGCGCATACCTCCCCTTTGTGCAAAGTTTTATTGCCGGAGGAGGTGTACCAACTATTGATGAGGCCCTCGCAAGCTGTATTAATGGCGACACCGATTCGAGTGATGCAATCAATGTAATCGACGCACTATTCATGGCCCAGTTTGGGGTAGGGATCCGCATTCCGCAAGACGGAAATTGCCCTAACACAGACGTTTGCGCGCATCTTCCAGGTGAAGCCTGCTTAAATATGTACGGCTACTCACAAGCAGCCGTTACCGGGGCATTCTGTCAGGAAGATACAGAGCCTTGTTCAGCACAATGCCAACCAATCGACCCAAATAACTGGTCTTCGTTCCTCGCAGGCCTTTCATCCACTTTCACAATACTTGGCACAGGCAGAGGGTGCTCCGCGGGCCCACAATCAGCCCCGCTCCAATCAGGCCAATGCTTTGTAGGAACAATTGGAAATCCAGATGTGTTGTATAGGGATCTGAGCGATCTTAGACCCGGTGTACTTCCGGATAGCTGCTTCACATATGGTGGCTGTGTAAACGCGGTTATCAACGCAACACTCAGAACCCTCCCATCAGGGGCTCCGACCCCGGTTTTCAGCTGCTGGTACTCTGACGCTGATCAGAACCCAATAGACTTCGTCTTCTGTCGCCAACCTTAAAGCGGCAGATTGTCGTGGCACACACAGGGGTGGGGAGCGATCTCCACCCCATTTTTTTCGTCATTGCGAGCGAGGCGAAGCAATCTCTTTGGTCATTCCCGTTATCTTGTCATCCCCGCGAAAGCGGGGATGACAGGGT
>MGRR01000045.1 GCA_001798265.1 Deltaproteobacteria bacterium RIFCSPHIGHO2_12_FULL_43_9 | reverse complement strand
CGACTGGGTTTTTAAAATATGAATTTTGAGGCAAAAAATTCTCTTGTCCCAATCCTCCAGGTAACGGAACTTACCCATAGGTTTGGGAAGAGAATGGTTTTAAATGGATTAAATTTCGAGGTGCAGCGGGGAGAGGTTTTTGGACTCCTTGGACCAAATGGGAGTGGAAAATCAACGGTACTCGCCTTAATCGCGGGATTGCTAAATCGCCAGGGGGGGACGATCTCTTTAATGGGGGAGGAATTGCCGGATGCGATTCCATCATTTCGTCAGCAGATTGGGATGGTGTTTCAATCCCCAAGCCTCGATTTAAAGCTCAGCGCGAGAGAAAACCTCTCTCTCACATGTTCTCTTTATGGAATTCCAGGGAACGAAAGAAGGGAGAGGATTGACCAGCAGCTCGATTTTGCCGGTCTTAGAGAGCGTGGAAAAGAGAGGGTTGGAAAATTATCGGGCGGCATGAGAAGAAGGCTTGAGATTGCCCGCGCGCTGATTCACGAACCATCCATTCTCCTTTTGGATGAGCCGACCGTTGGACTGGATGAAGCCTCTTTTAGAGACACATGGCACAGGCTTGAGATTTTTAGAAAGTCCAGAGACATCACCATAATTATCAGCACACACAGGAGTGAAGAGGGGGAGAGGTGCAGCAGGGTCGCAATTCTGGATAGGGGCAGGACTTCAGCAGTTGAATCACCAGCCATGCTGATGAAAACGCTGTCGAAGGACATAATAGAGATTAAAGGTGCGGATTTGCAGAGGATTTATGAGGATGTTGTTAAGAAATTTTCTCTTCCCGCTACTGTCGGTGAAAAAGAGTTGTTAATTGAATGTGAAAACGGCCATGAACTAATCCCCAGGCTTGTCTCCTCTTTTTCCCCAGGAGAGTTATCGTCGCTAAACTTAAGGAAGTCATCACTATCAGACGTATTTCTGAAAATTACAGGTCATAAGCTGGAACGGGATCTGATTCCAATGAATGGAAATTTGCAATGAATATTAACACGGAAACCACCCCTGAAAAGATAGAGATAGTTGAGAAAAGTGACCAGATAACCTTTGACCGCGGAATGATCAGGGCTCTGATGTTCAGGGAGCTTTTGCGGCTAAGGGGGGATACTCTGCGCTGGATCGCTCTTCTGGGACAACCAATCATATTCTGGCTCATTTTAGGAAAGGTTTTTGGAACTGAGTGGAAGGTCAATGGAGTAAACTACGCGCAATACTTTTTTGCGGGAACGTTGATGATTGTCATTCTATTTACTTCCATTGGAACAACAATGTCGTTAATAGAGGACAGAAGCAGTGGGTTTTTTCAGGGTGTTTTAATCGCGCCGGGGAGAAGGTTTTCACTCGTTTTAGGAAAGGTTTTTGGAGTAGCAACAATAACATTGATTCAGGTCGGCATCGTTATGTTTCTCGCGCCTTACGCCGGATTGTCATTCAACAAACTCTTTTCTCCGTTTTTTATAATATTTGTAGTTTTAAACACCATAACCCTAACATCGATGGGGTTTTGTGTGGCATGGATTGTTAACTCAACACAGGGCTATCACTCGGTTATGAATGTATTATTTCTTCCGCTTTGGGCGCTATCCGGGGCAATTTATCCTTTGAAGGGTGGAATAATAGAGGCCATTAATAAATTTAATCCTATGTATTATGGTGTAATTGGGCTAAGAGCAGCACTGGAAAAGAACACCCCCTTCCAATGGGATAATTTTTTATATTTGTTGGTTTTGGCCCTCTTACTCCTCACCCTCGCTACATTCTTATGTTTCCGGATCCGAAGAACCGTCCATGAGTAAACTAAAAAGGTTTTTAAAAAACCCATGGATGTGTGGCCTTCTCTCGGGATTATTAGCCCCGATTAGACCGCAAGGAATGATTTATGCGAAGTATATATAAAACAAACATAGCAGCGCCTATCGCGAAGTTCATCTTACTGGTCGCGTTTAACACGTATGCTGAAGAGCCACTGCCAAAAGAGCTTGAAGGAATAGATATTACTGAGAAATTTAATTCGCAGATAGATTTGGATATTCAATTCACTACTCATGAAAACGAAGAAGTAAAATTGTACAGATTTTTCAGTGACCGCAAGCCGGTTCTCCTGACACTCAATTACTATTCATGCCCCACACTTTGCACAATTCAGCTTAATGCTCTGCTTGATTCCTTAGGGGCTCTTGAATGGACCCCGGGCAAACAGTTCAGGGTGGTTACCTTAAACATCGATCATCGTGAGAAACCAGAATTGGCCAAACTAAAAAGGGATAACTACCTAAACGCGCTGGCAAGAGGGGATGTGGATTGGGCTTTTTTGGTTGGGAATGAGGAGTCAATTGCTAAATTAGCCGACGAGGTTGGAGTAGGATTTAGATATGACCCCACTCAGAACCAATATGCGCATCCATCCGCCCTTATATTTTTAACCCCGCAAGGCAAGGTTTCCCGCTATCTTTATGGACTCGAATATAAACCGAGGGATATTAAATTCGCCCTGATCGACGCGTCGGAAGGGCGGATAGGCTCCACAATCGACAAATTAATTTTAAGCTGCTTCCATTATGACGCAACACTCGGTCGTTACAGCCCATTCGTGCTCGGTATCATGCGTCTGGTGGGGGCTATTAGTATTGTCCTGATTCTCGCGTTTCTTGTTTTCTTCTGGCGCCGGGAAAAATATCACATGGGGAGTACGCGCAATGCTTAATAATTTTCCCGCGATTTTCACAAAATCAGACTTTTGGTTACCCCAGGTGGATCACGTTTTTTATTTTATTCTCTATTTAAGCACATGCCTACCAGCACCGCTTCACCAGAATTACAAAAAGAAGAAAAAAGAGATCAAAGCCCGGCTAAATGACTTCACTACAGTCCATTGCGGTGAATACTTTTATGAACTAGCCTTTTGCCTGCTAACACCGCAATCATCACAGGCAAACGCGGAAAAGGTCATAGAGGAACTTAAAGCAAAGGGATTTAGAGAAAAACCATTTAACCCCACACCCCACCTCCGGAACCCGAAACATTATATCAGGTTTCATAATGTGAAGAGCGCAAGGCTCCTTGAACTAAGAAAGATATTTCCCCAGATCTATCCACATCTTTTAAACCGCAGGGAAGATCCCAGAAAATTGAGGGCTCTGCTTTTAAAAAATGTTAATGGTCTTGGGTGGAAGGAGGCCAGCCATTTTTTAAGGAATATCGGCTTCAGGGATCTGGCCATTCTGGACAGGCATATATTGAAACATCTGCAGGGCCTTAGGGTTATCGGGGAGATTCCAAAGTCGCTCCCTCCCCGTAAATATTTGGATATAGAAGAGTCCTTTTTTAATTACGCGACAAAGATCAACGTCCCAATGGATGAGCTAGACCTCCTATTCTGGAGCGAAGCAACTGGTGAGATTAAAAAGTAGTTAATCCCGCAACACATGACGCTATTGGTATCGTCACACAGACCAAGACTTTAAATATCGCAAAATAAAACAGCAACAAAACGGATGATTCATAACCTTAATGTGTTATCTTTATAGTTACCGGGTGTCTTTAAAAAGAAAACAAATTTTTCACAAGGATCTAATATGAAGAGATCAGTAGCTCTAACGTTTTTTCTTTTTATAATCTCTGTCTTAAATCTTAGCAATGTGAATGCCGCTCTTTTTAGTTCCGGCAAAAGCCTGAAGAACCCGATAACAAAAGGGGCCAAAATCGGAATTGTGGCCGAGCCAGATCCGCAACAACTAAATGTACAGATAGAGAGCAGATCCTCTATGGGTACAAGTATGATGGCCACCTCCGCTGGCGCGGCAAAGGATAGAGATACACGTCATGATTTGAACAGAGCTGTAGATTCGACAGAAGTACAACAAGAGTTGTATCAAACGATAGTTCATGTTCTTCAAACAACCGGGGCACCTATCACTGTCAATGAGAACCTCTACATTACAGCGCACCCAAAGGGGCTCCCGGTAAAAACTGTCGATGGATATAAAATCCCTGATTTCACATCCGTCATCAGGAATAAGCAGCTGGACTATCTTTTATACATCCGCTATTCGGCAGGTCTTGGTTCTAATGGAGGTCCATTCGCTAAACCGACAGCTTATGTAGATGGGAGGTATTATCTTTTGAATGCCAACGGAGAGCTTCTTGCAACCGAAACTTATAATACCAGATCAGATTTTTATGACCCCATTGATACACAAACAGCGCTTGGAAATCCTACGGAATTTCGCAAAGATCTGCGTTCAGCGATGCAACAGTTTAGCAAGACGATATGCTCTCGTCTGAAGCTAACCTGCGTTTGAGAATGGCTTAATTCCTCCTAGCCATTGTCGCTGCATTTGTTGCGTAACGCCGGAGAAGGGACACATTCTCCGGCGTCTTTTTTTCCCCGTCATTGCGAGGAGGCCCGCAGGGCCGACGAAGCAATCCCTTCGGAGAGATTCCTTCTGTCGCTACGCTCCCTCGGAATGACGTAAAACGTCATTGCGAGCGAAGCAAAACAATGACTAATGCATTAGCACACCCAAAACCCTCTTTTTGGCTGCCAATAATTGATTAGCCTTGTACTCTTCGTATGAAGCCCTACCCTTCATATTTTCTATATAACTCTCTTCATCCATCAGTTGAATTTCAAACGGGAAAAAGAATTTTATAGTCTCCTGAACAGGCAAATTGGTTATTGAAGCCTCAAGACTTTTTTTCTCACCGGAGGGGGGAAGCCCAGAGACGATCTCCTCCATCTGTTTTAAATGTGGAATCAGTGGATTGGAAATTCTTATTAGTTGACGACAGGTGAATTGAATTGATTTGTACGCCTCACTTGAAAAAGGATTTGCTCTCCGTCTCCCGAGTTCATCCATGGAAAGATCACCCTCAATCTTCTGAAATTTATCAACAAAGGTTTCTTCGTCCATTTTTCCAGCCCTGAGCTCATCAAAAAGTTCATCCGTTTCCCTTTTAACAATATCCAGATCCAATAACGTATTTCTTGACCTTGTCGGTTTAATGTTTGCAAACATAATTATATGATGCGACCTGAAATATTTTATGGAGAGCAGAGTATCCATTTTTGTTTCAGTAACAACCCTGAACCCAACCCGGTCAAAGATATCCTCCGCTACATTTTCTGCCTTATGAAGCAATTTAAGAACTATGCTGTCAAAAGGTTTCTCCTCCTTAACCTCCCACCTTATTAATGGGATCCTCTCAACCCCCTCCCCCAGATAGAGTTTTCCATTCGTGTCGACAAAGATATGCTTTTGAAAACGATCAATTATCTGCTTTCTGATCTGCGGAAAATACTCTTCGTTTAAACTATTTTCCGTATGCGCCATCGTGTGCATTACTCTCGAAATCGCGCAGGCCCATGTTCTTTCGTCAGACCGTTTTTCATCTGAAACCCAGAGAAGAAGACTTCTTAGGTCCTCAAGATCTTCAAACTGAGCCGGGATCTTCAATTCCCGCTCGGAAACCAGAAACATCTCCTTAATAAAAGCCAACGCCCTTAAATAAAGCTTTTTTAATTCAAATCTTTCCGCGGGTGACGAAAATTTATACCCATAATTCGTTAAAAACCTCTCAGCCGATTCTTCAGTGGTTATAAAAAGCCTGTCCATATCTATGGGGGATGTCCCGCCAATAATGGTATTCATCGTCTCCCAGGGGAGGCGATATCTGTGAAACAGCCACTCTTTTCTCTCTTCCGTAATCATTTTTTTTCTTTAACTATAGATTAAGGATTTCACGACTCCGCGCGCAGCTAAGGGACCAACACCGGTAACAATATTATCAGACCTAACCATATAATATGGATTAACAACAGCCATGCATTTTCTGAAAAATCCATTACTTACGCCAACCTGTTCCAATGTTTTTTCATTGCTAAAGGGCATTGGAAGAAAGGTTGGATGAATGCCGCTAAAAAGATTCAATACTTTATCCAAAAACTCCGGAAATCCGGTCATCGGAACCCCCTTAAATGCTTTCTGATCAGATAGGGCAATTGTACTAGTCGCGTGACAAACAGCACCAACGCCTTTTCCGGCCTTTAGAAACAATCTAACCTTTTCAAGAACCAATTTATTTCTATTAATGTCAAAGAGGGTGCCGTGCCCACCCGGAATATACAAACAATCAAAATCCTCCACATTTAAAAAACTCAAATCTTGAGCCTCATTTAGATCCATCAATAATTGGGTCCCCCAATACCCCTCAGGAGCAAACCTTCTTGGTGAACCAAACCCAAATTTGCTCAAAATTGGTCTAGTCTCCAGACTGAGAGGGTCCGCAACCGGCTCCCTGCCATCCGGAGTGAATAATGAATAAGCTATTTCCTTTCTTTCAAGCCACCTGATAGGAGAAGCCAGCTCAACCCAATGATACCCCCTCGCGCTCACGATAATTGCAACCCTCATCTGCACCCTCCGCCAAAAGTCTACTCTAACGAAATAAAAAATCCAATTCCCCCGTCATTGCGAGCGCTCCTCGTCATCCTGAGCGGAGCGAAGGATCTCGCACGCTCCTCGTCATTGCGAGCGGAGCGAAGGATCTCGCACGCTCCTCGTCATTGCGAGCGGAGCGAAGCAATCTCGTTGACGCGTCATATCAGCTCTAGTAAAACCAACCAATATTCGGGGTGTAGCGCAGCCTGATAGCGCACTTGCTTCGGGAGCAAGGGGCCGGCGGTTTAAATCCGCCCACCCCGACCAATCATTTTTTATCTCACGAAAAGAAAAATATAAAACAACAAGGATGTTAACTACTTAAAAACACTTATGGTGCTATTAAACTTTAAACGGAATCTTTCTCATTATTTCAGCAGATTTCTTGGTTGTACCCACTCTGTACTAACCGTGTACTTACCAAAATCTTCCGCTCTGGAAGCGACAAGCTATTTCTTTGGAAGTTTTTTCGGATCGATCATTTGATCCTTACATTTTTCTTCTGAAGCTTTTAAGTCCTTAAAGATCTTTTTGAAATCATAATTGAATTTAGAAAAATACTCATGTCTTAGTCTTCTGGTAAGTTCTACTGGACTTTCATCTTCTATTATTTTTTTATTTTTATTGCTCTTCATAAAATTGCTCCTATTAAAAGAGAAGTTGTGTGACCATTTACGCTGAGGCCCTTCAAGTAAAATGCCTCGGATTTTGATTCTTTCCGTTATTTAGTGAAGGTTAATCGTGATACACAACGGTGTCTTGAGCGTCATCCTGAGCCGAAGGCGAAGGATCTCTTCACAATTTAGCAGGAGATCCTTCGCCTTCGGCTCAGGATGACGATAGTCAGGTTCCACTAAATTCGGGAAAGACCCTCGGATTTTTTCAGGCATATCACGTTAAAGTTTTGCTAAGCCCCGCTAAGACCACCCGTATTTCTATTTATTGCAATTTCAGACAAAAAATGCCACTATTTGCTATAGTAACAAATTCAGATGTTTTATGTCTGAATTTACAACTAAGAGAAACCATGAAACTACAAGAATTGATTGAAGAATTTCAAGCTTCAGGAAGATATTGCTTCACCGTGCCTGAAGCTCTGAAAAGAGCTGGCTCAACAAAACCAGCGTTTCAGAGAGCCCTCAGAAGACTGGAACTGAAGCAACACATACTAGGTCTTCGAAAAGGCTTTTATGTGATCATTCCTGTAGAATATCGCAAAAGCGGTATCATCGGCCCTCAATTGTTCATCGATCCATTGATGAAGCATTTAGGGCTCCCCTACTATGTGGGGCTTTTAAGTGCCTGCGATATCTATGGAGCCTCACACCAAAAGCCTATGGTATTTCAAGTCATGACAATCCGAAATGAACGAGTCATTCAAAAAAAAGGTTTAAAAATTAAGTTCTATAAAAAAAATAGACTCTCCACGTTTGGATATCATAAACAACAAACAATGGCTGGTGAATTTAATCTTTCAACACCTGAACAATCCATATTAGATTTAATAGCCTACCCTTTTGATTCCAGTGGATTAGATAATATTACAACGATACTGAGTGATCTCATAGCGAAGTTAGATGAGAAAAAATTCATCAAGACAATAAAGGAAGATTCGACAATTCCGTTAGCCCACCTACAAAGAATTGGCTACCTTCTTGATCTCGTTGACAAATCTTCTATAACAGAAGAGCTTTACAAATTCATACAAAAACAACATCCACAGATTACACCACTAAGACCAGACAGGAATTGGAGAGGAGCTCCACACAATAATCGATGGAATGTTGCCGTGAACGCTGAGGTTCAACCAGAATGATTTTAAACGCATATATCACTGAATGGCAGAAATATGCCCCTTGGAAAGATCGAGTTCAAATTGAACAGGACCTAATTTTAAGTCGCGCTTTGTCCGATATCTTTTCTGTACCAGAACTACAATCACAACTCGCCTTTCGTGGAGGAACTGCATTAAATAAGTTACATCTTCCAAAACCAGCAAGATATTCCGAGGATATAGATTTTGTTCAAGTGAATGCCGGTGGTGTTGGTGCCATAATTGACAGTATGAGGGCAGTGCTAGATCCCTGGCTTGGAACTCCAAAAAGAAAATTTACAGCTGCCTCCGCAAAATTACAGTATCATTTTCAAAGCAGCGGGGATGTTCCAGCTCCATTACGCTTAAAAATAGAAATTAATACGCGCGAACATTTTTCGCTCTTTGGGTTTATCAAAGAGCCATTTTCCGTAGAATCGAGTTGGTATTCTAATAAAGTAAAAGTAATGACATACCAACTCCCGGAACTTCTAGGAACAAAAATGAGAGCACTATTTCAGCGCAAAAAAGGGCGTGACCTTTTTGACGTTTGGTACCTCACAACTGCAACAAATGTTGACTGCAAAAAAGCATTTGAAGCTTTCACCTTTTATAATAGGAAACACCATCGCACCATCAGCCTCGATGATTTTATTAACAACCTTGAAGAAAAAAGAGATGATCGAGAGTTTCGCCAAGATATGATGCCACTATTAGCGCCTGATCTAGAGTATGACTTTGAAACCGCACATCGGCACGTGGTTTCGCTTATTGAAAAGTTCTATACTGCTTAACCAAGCCTTCTGAAATATGTGCTACATTGTGCTATACATACGACAGAGACCCCAATGACTCTGGGTAGTTTTGAATTTCTGGCCACCCCGACCAATCATCCTTACTCCTCTGTACTATATTTTTCTAAAACCCAATGTTGTTAACTACTTAATATTACTTATAGAGGCTTTAGGTCAGGGTCTGAATATTTCTCAATATTTCAGCAGATTTCATCCGTGTACTACCAATGTGCTACCACGTGTGCTACCAGCAAACTCTCAAATAGTAACCGTGACGGTTACTGCCAAATTAAATCCACAAATTAAAATTTAAAACATTTAACTTTTAACAAAAAAGGAGAACTCAATATGTTTACAAAAATATTTTGGTATTTATTATTTGGATTCTTAATGCTCTTTGGACCAAAACTAAACCAATCTATGTCACATATGGC
>MGRR01000044.1 GCA_001798265.1 Deltaproteobacteria bacterium RIFCSPHIGHO2_12_FULL_43_9 | reverse complement strand
CGGTTGTTTCCATAATAAAACCCAGTTGCCCCAAATGAACCCCCAGAACCGGTATCCCTAAAATTGCGACCCTACGGGCAACAGCCAACAAAGATCCATCCCCACCCAATATCACCACCAATTCAACATCTTTCGTTATCTTTTCTGCTGACGAAAAAAGCACAACCTTACAGCCCAGCCTACCAAGAAGTTTTTCCAGCCTCCCAAAAACCTCTTTCGCCTCCCTACTTTTAGGCTTTAAAACAAATCCAAATTTTTTAATCTTTTTCATATGCTTCTTTTACTAGCATAATTAATACGTCATTGCGAACTTACACGTCATTGCGAGGAGGCCCAAATGGCCGGCGAAGCAATCCCATCAGTCATTCCCATACCCCGCTTTCGCGGAGTACAGGCTGCAGCGGGAATCCCCCCTCCGTTTCCAAATCTTTTGGTAACACTTTGTTCCCAAAACTATTGTCCTGATATTAGAATAATGCTTTCATTCCTCTCATGGATATCGTTAGTGTTGCACCAAAGCTTTGGCTTCAAGAAGAATTTAATAGACGAAGGTCTAAAAACCCAAGTTATTCCCTTAGAGCATTCGCAAACTATTTAAAACTTCCGCCAGGAAGACTATCCCAAATTTTAACAGACAAGAGAGCTTTAACACCCAATCTCGGAGAAAAGATTTCAGAAAGACTTGGATTCGACCCATTAACAAAACAAAAGTTCATTCAATGCATCAAAATCCAAAAACAGAGAAAGAATGCAACCAAAATAGCAAACAAACTAAGCTCAAAACAAGATAGCGATGATGATTTTCAAGCTGTCGACATGGATAAATTCTATCTTATTGCAGATCGCTACCATTTCGCACTTCTCTCACTCATACAAACGGAAGATTTCAAAAATGACACTAAGTGGATAGCGAAAAGGTTAAATATCTCCGTGGTTCAGGTTCGTTCAGCATTTGAACGACTTCAACGCTTGAACCTCATAAAAAAAGAAAAAAACCAATTTAAATTAACATCTCAAAAAGGAATCACAACAAGCCATGACGTTAGTTCAACTGCACTTAGAAAATCTCATCATCAAGCCTTAGACCAGGCAAAAATATCACTAGATCAGGATCCGGTTGAAACAAGAGACTTTACATCAATAACAATGGCCATAGACCCCAATAAACTCCACATAGCAAAAGAGATGATAAAAAACTTCAGAAGAAAATTATGCAAAATTCTAGAATCAGAAAATAAAAAAGAGGTTTACGACCTAAATATTCAACTAGTTCCAGTTACAAGGATCATAAAAGGAGAGAATAATTTATGAAGCTAAGACAATTAACAGTCATATTCACATTACTTCTAACATACACATATTCGTTAGCTGGCAACGAATACGGTAACGGAGGTGATGTTGTTTACTGCCCCCAGGAAGATGGCCCCCCTAAAGTAGAGATGCTTGATCTCTATGAAGCAAGGACAAGATTGGAACTAGAACCTGATCTTGGACCAAAAGAGTTAACCCCAATTGAAAAAGCTCATTATGTCCTTGACAGACTTCAGAGAGTTGATCCGTTTCGTGTCGAAAACTACAGAATAACAGTGGATACATTCCACCATAACGCACTATTTATGTCTGGGGTCACATTGGTTGATGTGCCAGATTCTCATCACATCGCATTGCCCATTAATTGTGAAATAAGACAAATTGCAATTCAGAAAGAACCATCCTTCCCTGAAGAGAGACTATATACAATTTCAAAAGACCTCTGGGATTTATTAGACGACAATAACAAGGCGGGACTAATTCTTCATGAAACTGTCTACGGAGAAGCTATCAAGTTTGCCCATCAAAATTCTATAAATACCAGATATTTTACGGGGCTTATTGCCTCTACAGTAATAAATAATATTAGCCGCGAAGAGTATGCAAAGCGGGTAAATAGTGCGGAATTACTAGCCTACAGTGTAGAGATTGATGGTGTTCGATATCTCTGGGAAGACTTGTCCTTTTTCTCAAATGGAAAGTTACAATCAGGGATCATATATAAATTTCCTCTTGATTGTCATTCACCCTCGAATTGTATGGAGCTAGAAGTTCTGGAAAAAGAAATACGCGGAACTATTTTTAAATTTTTTGATTCAATTTCGTTCTTTGAGGATGGATCCGTTAAAAAAGGTATACTGCTAGGTGACCCACTTGAGCCAATAACATATGAAATTTCAACAGATTTTAATTGCAACCACAAGCTTATATCTCATGGTGGCTCCTGGGGACCATTTTTTGTAGCGTTTGTTAATAATGGGGACATTCAGAGTGCTATTGGAAATAGTATCCTTAGTATTCCACTACCAGGCACTGAACGCTGCATAGAAATTGAGGCCATGAGCACACTTTTCTACCCTAACGGATTACCTACTGAAATTTATCTTGCTGGTAAACAAAAGTTACCCGTACACGAGAATAGATTGATTTATTTTTCTAATGATACCCAGAGCGATCTTCCGAGTGCCCATTATACAAAACTTCATGACAATGGAATTGTATCCAGCGGAAATATTGCAAATTATGAGAGACTACTGACAACAAATTATACCTATCGGTCTTTTCCGGCAAAGAGCCATCTAATGTTCGACCGAGAAGGCAAAGTCATTGTGGATTAATTGTTAGTGGCAGATATGTTTTACATCCATATCTGCCCTACATTACCATTCTGATGAAACGTGGGGATAATTTAAAATCTTTTTATCTGCCGTAAGAAGTTGCGCTTGATGCAATCTGGAAGTTGCGACTAAAATTCTATCAACTGGATCTCGATGAAAATCACCAGGAAGAGAATATGCTTCTTCTATAATTGGCAAATCAACTGAAATTATTTGCCAATTATTAATGTCTACATATTTTCTAAACCACAATTTCCAATGTTGATCTAATACAAGTTTCTTCCGATCAACTGCACAGGCAACTTCAGCACAACTCATTGGCGAAACGAATATTTCAGAAATCTCATCGGTTAAAATATTCTTAGCCTTTTGCGATAATTGATCAGGTAAAGAAATCGACCATAATATTGTGCAAGTATCTAGAAGTATCTTCATTTATGCATGTCCCAATCATCATCCATAATCGGTTCAGTTGGATCATACTTTAATTTGGCTGACCCCTTGCCTAAACCCAGTTTTGTTTTATTTTTCTCCGGCTTATTAATTGGAATAATCTTAGCAATAGTTACATTGTGTTTCTGTATTTCAACTTCCTTACCCTCCTGAACATAATCTAGAAATTCGCTTAAGTTCGTCCTAAGGTTAGCAACACTAGCCTTCTTCATATAACCTCCTAGTTACAAATTATATTACATATACATGTACAAATCAATGTACATATTATGGCCAATATAACTCACTGTTTTTATTGGCAAATTTCTGCCGGGTTACTCCAAAATGACGACTGGTTCCCGGCTTTCGCCGGGATGACAGCATTCACCGTTTGTAACGGTGGGGATTGCTTCGCTTCGCTCGCAATGACGGGTGGATCCCGGCTTTCGCCGGGATGACACATGTGTTAATCAGCATTAATGCAAAACGATGATCTTTTCTCGGTATCAAATAATGTTTTAAGAAGAGCTCCATTGGCTGAGAGATTAAGACCAAGAAAGTTGAGCCAATTTGTTGGGCAAGAGCACCTGGTTGGTGAGGGGAAGATTCTAACTAGGGCCGTTGAGAAGGGGGAACTCTTCTCTTTTGTTTTTTGGGGTCCTCCAGGATGTGGGAAAACAACATTGGCAAACATTTTGGCTGAAGAAACAGACTATTCTTTTGTGGGTTTGTCAGCAGTGTTGTCTGGCGTGAAAGAATTGAAGGAGGAGATTCAGAAGGCAAAAGATGGATTAAACTTTCATGGGAAGAGAACTCTTTTATTCATCGACGAGATTCATAGGTTTAATAAAGCACAGCAAGATGCATTGTTGCCACATGTTGAAAAAGGGATTGTGACTTTTATTGGGGCAACGACTGAAAACCCTTCGTTTGAGGTAATTGCACCACTGTTGTCGAGAACAAAGGTGCTTTTATTAAAGCCACTTACTTTTGAAGATATCAAAAAAATAGTTCTGAATGCCTTACATGATACTGAACATGGATTTGGAGAGAGGAAAATTAGTATCAACGAAGATGCTCTACAGTTTTTGGTTGATGGCGCGTTTGGGGATGCGAGAAAGGCACTAAATACGTTAGAGATTGCGGTCGGTTTGTCGAAACAAAGCTGCATTGAATTAAATGACATCGAGACGGCGTACCAGAAGAAACAATTATATTATGACAAGAATGCTGATGCTCACTACGACACGATTTCTGCGTTTATAAAGTCTATGCGGGGGAGTGATCCTGATGCGGCATTGTATTATTTAGCAAGGATGATTGAGGCAGGAGAGGACCCATTATTTATTGCAAGAAGAATGGTCGTTTTTGCATCAGAGGATATTAGTAATGCTGACCCAAGAGCATTGATGGTTGCAAATGCTGTTGCAGAGGCGGTGAAGTTTGTTGGACTTCCTGAGGCAAGAATTAATTTAGCTCATGGTGTTACCTATTTGTCTGTTGCCCCAAAGAGTAATGCATCATACATGGGAATTGAGGGTGCGATTGAGGATGTAAAAAAGTTTGGTCCTTTGCAGATTCCACTTCACATCAGAAATGCGCCAACTAAATTAATGGGGGATTTAGGTTATGGGAAGAATTATGAATATGCACATTCCCAAGAAGACAAAATTCCAAACCATAGTCACCTTCCCGAAGAACTAAAGTCAAAAGAGTATTACACTCCTACTTCTCAGGGACTCGAGGAGCAGATAAAAACTAGACTAGAGCTTATAAGAAGAAAACGGAATAAAGAATAAGAAAAATTCCTACCGGCCAACAATAATATGAAAACATATAAAACTTTCCCCTAGAAATTATTCTCAATAAAACCACGAGAGAGAGATAGCCGACAAGAAGTGACAAGAAAAAACCTGTTGCAGCCTCAAAGCCAATAGAAACGTTTTTTGGAATATGTCTTAAATAGTGGAAGAGTGAAGCACCAAATACTACAGGAATTGAAAGGATAAGAGAAAATCTTGCCGCTTGGGATTGATCAACGCCGGATAAAATTCCCGCTGAAATTGTTGAGCCAGACCTAGAGACACCAGGGATTACTGCAATTCCTTGTACTGTGCCAATTAGAATAGCCTGCCAAATGGACATGTTTGGGTTTGTCTTTGTTATGAATTTTGTTGATATCAGGAGAAAACCTGTAATTACGAGTCCAACACCAGAAACCAGGAGTGAAGTAAAGAGCCTATCTATTATTGGATCAAATAAAAAACCGATTATTCCTGTTGGTATTGCCGCAATTACAAGAAGGCCAACAAATTTCGCATCCCTTTTCTTCTGTTCTAGATTTGTGCCGTAAAATCTGGGAGGACCGAGAGAGAGGATAAGGCGAACGATATCTTTTCCAAATACAAGTAACAGGGCGCACATTGTTCCAAGGTGAAGGATTAAATCATACATAACGTTTGCTTCTTGTATCTGTAAAAATTGCTGTGCCATTACAAGGTGTGCGGAACTGCTTACGGGTAAAAATTCTGTTAATCCCTGAATAAGACCTAATACTGCCGCCTCTAGGTGTTGCATTCTCTTCCTCCAGCTCGTGGAATCGAAATTGTTAGTTTTGTCCCTTCATTTCTCTTGGTAGCAATTAGAATATTTCCACCGAGTCTTTTGATTATAGCCTGACTTGATGCGAGGTTCATGTTGGATAATGGATTGAAAATCGTGCTCAGATCTGACGAGGCTATTCCTTTTCCATTATCTGTAATTATTAAGTACACAAATCCTCGATCATCGCATTTTGTTTCTATGGTCAGGGTTCCACCATTTTCCAGTGATTTAAGCGCGTTTGCAATCAAATTGTATGAAACTTTTTCAAGGGCTCTCTGACTGCCAAATATTTTGAGAATATTGGGTTTAAGATTAAGCAGTACGGTTACGCCGTTCTTTAATATCAGGGCTTTTAGCAGCAGAAGAGACTTCTCCGTGATTTCGTTTAAATCTATTTCTGAATCTATTTCATGATTTTCTACACCTTTGTGGAGGGCGTACCTTTCGAAGGTCTCTATAAAGAGTCTTAATTCATCCCGCAGGGTTGAAAAGATCTTTTTTAAACCCTCTTCATCGAAGTCTTCTTCGAATAGTTCCAGGAAGGTTATTAACTCCTTTATAGGGTTTAATATTGGCACCACCAGTTGGGATGAAACAGTGCGAATTGCAGAAAGGTACTCTATATGTTTGTGGGCCAGATTTATTTGAGGAGTTATTTCATTTAAAATATCCTCGCCATTGTTCTCTAAAAGAAGTGCCATCTCTTTTTGAAGAACCTCTTCAAGTGAATTTTTATCAGTGCCGGCTGATAATGTTTTTATTAAATTCAGGAGGAATTTTAATTGCTTATGCTTTTTTTCCAAAATCTTTTTTGAAAGCAGTGTTCTTTGTGCACGTAAATTACTCGCCTCATCAAAACGTCGTTTCATCTCTGCTTCTTCTGTATTTATTCTTACTGCTTCTGCCTTAAGGGTTAGAAGTGAGTTTCGCAAGCGCCATTCTTTAAAGGCATTCTCAAGCTCGACAATTAGTTCCAGATCCTGCCACGGCTTAACCAGAAAATTAAACACGAGGTCCGGAGTGACTTTTGCCTGTGCTTTTGGAAGATCAAGTTGACCAGACAGGATAATTCTTATTGTTTTTGGCCATCTCTCTTTTGAAATTCTGCAAAACTCGATACCACTGATGTCTGGCATCCTGTAATCTGCCAACAGAACATGCACGGCTTTTTCATCTAATATTTTTGATGCTTCCGTAGTGGAATTAGTGGTAATTAATTCAATTGGATATGATTTGAGATGCCTCCTGATAGCCGCCAGCACATTGGGCTCATCATCTACAACTAACAGAGTAAATCTACTCTGGTCGATTGACAGTGGCATATTTTATGGTAGGGACGATGGTCACAATGTGTCAAGAAGTTGACAACTGTTCGAGCAGCTCTTTTGCTTCGTGATTTTCATTTTCCCTGCGTAGAATCCGCTGCAATATCTTAGAGGCTTCGTTTGTGTGCCCTACTGAAATATCTACCTTTGCCAACAGGATCCAAAGGTCTGAATGATCCGGATTCATCTCAAGAAATCTTTTGAGATAGCACCTGGCAAGGCTTAGTCGACCCAGCGCCTGGGCTACGTGGAGAAG
>MGRR01000043.1:7368-8978 GCA_001798265.1 Deltaproteobacteria bacterium RIFCSPHIGHO2_12_FULL_43_9 | reverse complement strand
TCAATGCCATTTCAAACGACACCGAGGAATCAAACACTGAAGGGGCTATTGATAATATTGGGTAATTGGAGGAACTAAAGTCTATAAATTCTCTTAGGTTTTCACTTATATAAACATCGGTCAGGTTAACAATAAACTTTTTGTCCAATTTCTCCTGTGAAAACTGCACCGGCTGATTTGTCGTAATTATAAACTGACTCTTGTCCGGAAATTCAATAACATCCAAACCAACAACCCTTGGACCTATCGTGGGCACAGAAACCGCGCCAGGGGGTGGTGGCGCAACCGCGACATCTGTTGGCAAAGATTCTGGCGGCGGGGGGGCAACTGCTTCACCGGTATCCGCGGGGATGGCGGATGCTATCTCAACCCTGGCACCATATTTTGTCTGCGTAGCATCAAATGGAAAATTAGATTTCAAATTTATGGTAAATCTCGATACCGGCATACCCATCTGATCGAAAGTCTGCTCTTTAGTAATCGAGTTTAATACCGGATCTGTTACCGCAACCTTGGGAAGGATTGTATAAGTTGAATCGGCGTTTTCTATATCTAATGTTATTTGGTTCAATTCAGGATTCTGTTCAATATTGTATTGAAACGTTTTATCAGCGAAAATCCCGACATGGGTCTTGCCATCCGTGGTGGTAACCTTGACTTCATCAACGTAGACTACATTGGGATCTTTATAAGCTGGTGTACTCGCGCATCCGGAGCCAACCAGGATAATTGCAAGAATTAATGTTATATTTCGCATATCGAGGCTCCCGCCATCATTTTAGTGGCATTGAAATAAACCGTGTTTCCGCGCTTCCATCCAATCTTGTGACATCTTCCCTAATTACAACAGAATTCTTTTCAATCTTAACAATGGATCCACCCAGTTTCCCTATTTTATTATTCACCGTAGCAATATGAGTTAGCCCGGACGGATCTTTAAATAACACCCTTGGTTCCCTCGTACCGTACATTACACCGGTAACATCAAGTTGAGAGAGCTCGAACTGCTGAAGAAGCGGCCTGTCCGGCAACCCACTCCATTTCGTTGCCAAAGGAACAAATGGATCTCTCGCGTTATTCTCCGCCTCAGTCGCGCCGGATCCAAGTAACAAAAACACACAAAATAACAGTTTCATCATCATACTAATCAATCCATGTTGGCATGCTAAAAGTTGTTGTAACTACATAACTCCCAAGTTCCTTGTTCGCGTTTTCAATTATAATAGATGAAATCCCACCCACCCCATTAAGGGCGGCCGCCTGTTCCAGAAAATGCAATGTGTTGAAAAACCCTCCCTTTACCGAAAACTCCACGGGAGTATATGTCGTCTCTTTTTTACCGCTCTTAATATAAAGGAGCGAAACCTGCTCCACGTCTCCAATTGTAAATAGATCCGCAAGCAACTTATCCATCTCTGTCTTGGACTCAACCCTGACCTCTTCGATGACCCCCTCTTTTTCTACACGAACCTCTTTTTTCGTCCTCGCAGTTTCAATTTTCGATCTGGCTTCGACAACCTGTCTGCTTATAAGAATTTTACTATCTTCCGCCTTTTCAATGTTTTTCTGAATCTCTGCTAAAATCTGTCTTTTGGGCAAATAAATGTATC
>MGRR01000043.1:0-7352 GCA_001798265.1 Deltaproteobacteria bacterium RIFCSPHIGHO2_12_FULL_43_9 | reverse complement strand
TTATCTGAATCGGCCCGAATCTCATCAGCTGACACCCCCACCAAGGGTAAGCTCAAATTGAAAATGGTGAAGGGGAATTTTCCTGTTCGGGAAAACCTCCCGCTTTGTTTCAATCAACTTTGCTTTCGTCACACCATCAATGCCTCTCGCGTTTCGAAGGAAATCCGAGATATCCTGGGTTTTAAAAGCGTATCCTTCAACTAAGCATATCCCATTTTTTGTCTCTACCTTGGTTACCCACGCCCCTTGTGGCATCGCCGACGAAAGTCCCGAAAGGAGTGGAAAAATTTCCGGATATACCCCTAATGATTCTTTCTTAACTGAACCATTTTTCCTTTCAACTATTACAATCTCCTCTTCCACTGCCGTAGAACTTAATTGTTCATTTAAGCCAGTCAGCTCCTTTTCCAAAGAAGCAATCTCTTCCTTTTTTATAGAGTATTCCTTATCAGCTATCGCGATTTCACTTTGTATATTTCTATATAACCAAAAACAGACCCCCACCCAGATTAACGCAATTAAAAGCAGGAAAATTATGCTCCCCAATCCTTTTCGACGGACACTTTCAGAAGGGAGAAGATTGATATTCGGCATCAGAGCAGACCCCTTCTCGCGGCCAATCCAATTGAGACCGCGGCCATTGGAAAGGTTGAACGCATGATATTATCAAGCCCTTTTTGTAAACGTATAGTGTCGATATTTGATAAAGTCTCCACATTAACCTGAAGAATCTTCCCCAAAGAATTCGCAAACCCTGGAAGCCCGGAAGAACCACCGGATAAAACAACAGATGCCAGCGGTGGAACGGAGGGATTTTCAGAAAACCACTCCTTAATCGATTCATCTATTTGTTTTGCAAAGAAGATTATAAAATCATCCATCTCCTCTTTGACCTCAGGAGGAAGGCCACCGGAAGAGACGCTAACCTTCAAATTTTCGGCCTCGCTCCTGCTAAGCCCCAGCCTGTTTTGAATAGATTTTGTTAAAACCTCACCCCCCAAAAAAATATCTTTTACAAAAAGCGTTCCCGCCCCATTAAAAATATTTATTGAAGTTATGGAATCCCCCACATTCAATAGGGCTACTACCTGAGGAGAGCGATGTCCGTAGCTTAAACGATAGAGGTTTTGCAGCGCCAAAACATCTATATCCACAACCTGTGGATCAAAACCTGCCTCTCTCACAACCCCTATATAGCTCTGAACCATAGATTTCTTTGCGGCCACCAAAAGGAAATCAACAGATGAATCCTCCACGCCCAAAACCTCATAATCCAGCTCCGCCTCATCCACCCTGAACGGGAGCCACTGTGCCGCCTCCCAGGAGATAACGTTTGGAAGCTCTCTTAATTTAACACCACTTAACTGAACCCTTTTAACAAATGTACCGGGACCACTGAGTGTAATAATAGCGTTCTGACCACGTATTTTCCCCGCCCCCCTCGCCTCCTTCAGCGCCTCTACAACCGCGTGTCTATCAATTATTTCCCTCAAAACAATGGAATTATCTGGAATTGGCTTAACACCAAAGGCTGAAAGGTAAATCTCTTTGCCCCTTGGAATTACTTCGGCAAGCTTTACACTGTGGGAACCTATATCTATTCCTACTAATCTGGAAGGAAACATGATTCCCCCACCTAAGTATTTAATTTGTAACATGAAATTAACTTTTTGGATATAATTAAAGCAATGGGGGCCTAAGGAAGTAAACTCACCCCACCATATATTTTGAGTAATTCATAGCCAAAAAATAGGGAAATGGCCCCACCTGCCGCAATATATGGTCCAAATGGGATGGCATATTTAGATGATTTTTTTCTTATCAGAATCAGATAAACCCCAACGATTGCACCCAACAGAGAGCTGATAAAGAGGGTTAAAATCGTCAAATCAACCCCCAGAAAAGCGCCATTAACCGCCATAAGCTTAATATCCCCACCCCCAAGACCCATTCTCCCGGTCACCTTATAATACAAGTACCCCACCACCCATAACAACCCGCCACCTACCAGGGCTCCTATGAAAGATTGCCAAAAGGATACAGGCAGAACCTGCGTAGCAGCCCCTAGCAAACCGATGATTATCCCGGGAAAGGTTAAAGCATTTGGAATAATCATATGTCTGACATCGATGATAATGATAATCAGTAATCCCCACAAAAAGAGATAATAAAGAAGAGCCTCTATGCCCCAGCCAAATTTAACCAGGGAAAGAACGCCCAAAGAAGCGGAGAGAAATTCAATCGCAGGATAAATAAAACTAATTCTCTCCTTACAATGCCTGCATCTACCTTTCAAAAGAATAAAACTAAAGATTGGAATATTATCAAACCACGCAATTAGGGCATTACACTTAGGACAATGTGATCGAGGCCTAACTATAGACTCTTTTCGTGGGAGCCTGTGAATACAGACATTCCCAAAACTTCCCATCAGGAGACCAAAAACCGAAGCAAAAACAAAACGAAGAGCATTCAGATCCATAATGAATTGCATATTAACAGTAGCAATTCAAAATGGGTAGAGAACAAATGTTCTTTTCTTCTGTTACGCCGCCTCTAACCCGTATTTTTCCAACCGATATCTCATCGACCTGAATGAGATCCCAAGCAGCTTTGCCGCTCTCTTTTTTATACCATTACTTATGGTTAAAGCCTGCTTCAGTAAATCCTTCTCCAGCCTTCCTACGATATCCTCCATATTTACCCCTCGATCGGTAACCTCGAGGTTAATAAGGGCGGATAACCGCTCTCTTCCATCTCTGATGCCCCCGGGCAAACTCTCTGGAAGAACCGCGCCGCCACGCTCCAGTGCGACAGCTCTTTCTATGACATTTTCCAGCTCTCTTACATTGCCCGGCCAACTATATTTCATCAGGATATCCATGGCCTCTTTGCTTATCTTCTGAACCTGCCGGTTAAGCTCTTTGTTGTATTTATCCAGGAAGAATTCAGCAAGAATCTGAATATCACTCTTTCTCTCAGCGAGGGAAGGTGTATAAATGTGAATAACGTTCATTCTATAATAGAGGTCCTCTCTGAACCTCTTCTCCTTAACCTCTTTTCCAAGATCTTTATTTGTCGCGGAAATTAATCTGACATTTACCTTCACGTCGTCAGTAGAACCAACAGGCCTGAATGTCCCCTCCTGAATTACGCGCAGTAATTTCACCTGAAGCAGCAACGGAAGTTCCCCAATCTCATCAAGGAAAATCGTTCCACCATCCGCAACCTTAAATATGCCCTCTTTATCAGCTATCGCGCCCGTAAACGAACCCTTCTTGTGCCCGAACATTTCACTCTCCAACAGGTTCTCGGGGATTGCCCCGCAATTCACCGTTATAAACGGCTTGTCCTTAAGTGGACCATTAAAGTGGATAGCCTTGGCTACCAATTCCTTCCCCGTTCCGCTCTCTCCGCTGATTAAAACGTTGGATTTAGTCTCTGAAACACGCTCAATCATTTCAAACAGCTTCTCCATGGCCTCACTGGCTCCGATAATATTCTCGAAGCTGTATTTTTTCTCCAGCTCTTTTCTCATTATTCTATTTTCCACTGATAGATTTTTGTTCTTCAGGGCATTCTTTAAGCGATTTTTAATTTCATCAATCTTAAAAGGCTTAGAGATGTAATCAAACGCACCCAGCTTCATCGCGTCAACTGCGGACTCCGTAGAACCAAACGCGGTAATAACAAGCACTGTGGTAGCCGGATTTATCGTTTTAATTTCCTTCAATAACTCCAGTCCCGACATTTTGGGCATCTGCAGGTCAGTAATAACAACATCAAATTGCTCCTTCTCCATGATTTTTTGCGCCTTCTGTCCATTATCCGCTGTTTTAACCTCAAAGTTTTCCCTCTTAAGCATTATTTCCAGAAATTCACGAATACTTGCGTCATCATCAACAACTAATATTTTTGGTTTCATGATACATTCTCCTTAACAAAATTTGCACGCCTCTTCATGACATGCGGTTTAGGTAAATAAACTTTAAATTTAGTTCCAATTCCTTCTCTACTTGAGACCGCTATAGTGCCACCATGCGACTCAACAATTTTATAGACCATTGAAAGCCCCAACCCTGTTCCCCTATCTTTTGTGGTAAAAAATGGATTAAATATTCTACTTAGATTTTCCGCGGGAATTCCCTCGCCACTGTCTTCAACCACAACCTCAACCTCGGACGTTGTTTCATTTATAGAGACTGATAAATCCCCATTCTCCCTCTTCATGGCCTGACACGCATTTATAAAAAGATTCCAAAAGACCTGTTTTATCTTCCCTCGATCACCCACGATTGGAACAACAAGATCCGGCATCTCCGTTTTAATCTTAATAGACGACCTATATTCCTTGTGTAACTCCAGTTCTTTTAGCGTTTCAGAAATCAACTCATTGATATGAAATACCTGTGATTCCTTCTTCTCCGGGCGGGAATAATCCAGGAGCTCAGAAATTAAGCTGTTTAGGTGATCAACCTCGCTTAATGAGATCTCTACAAGCCTCTTCTCTTCGGGCTGCAGGTTACTATTTTGTTTAAGCAGTTCGATTGAGCCACCAATCGATGCCAATGGATTTCTGATTTCATGCGCGATACCGGCTACCGTCTGACCAATTGCCGCTTGTTTATCAGATAATTGAAGCTGCTCCTCCATCTTATGCATCTCAGTTTTATCACTAAATATTATTACATACCCCTCTTTTTCCCCGGAGCCGCTGTTTAAAACCGAGATCACGCAATCAAGATATTTTTCTTCCGAAACCCGGTCGGCCCGGTATCTGATAGCCAATGGCATATTTTTATCTCTTTTGTCATTTTCAAAAGCTCTCACCAGCGCCTCAAAATCAGGAAGAACATCCTCGAGCAAATATTGGCCGACCCTGCGCAAATTCAAATCGAGAATTTTCTCCCCGGCCGGATTCAGATAAACAATCTTTCCACTCACCGTTGTTGTCATAAGACCAACGGAAACATTTGTAACAACCGTTTTATTCAATTCCTCAAGAGCATGCTTCTCCTTCTCACTCTCCCCCAGTCTCAGGCCGGTTAATTTCAACTCTTCTGCGATATAACCAACAAGCAATCCAACAATAAAAAATGACCCGTTATTAACCAATAAATTAAAAATTAAACCATCATCGTGGGCAATTGGATCTATAAGCATCAAAAACGAATAACAAACCGAAGAGAGAATAGCCGTTAAAACAGCCCCCCTTCTTCCAAAAATCAGAGTACTAAACGAGATTAAAACAAGGTAAAGAAACGGAAAATAACTTTCATTCGTCCCTGTCATATAGACCAAAGCTGTGACCGTTAACGCATCAACCACAATCAATGAAGCGACAAAACTTTTACCCTTTCTAATTTTTGAAGATACCAAAGAGGCAATTGCACCTATCCCAAAACTTAAAATCACCAAAAACCAGACCGGAAACAGATTTGGAGAGGTAAGCTTCCAGCCCGTATGAATAAGCTGATAAAAAAGTGTGCTCCCAAACAGGACAAAAAGAAGAACAGTGCGCCCTAACAGAATAGAATTAAACGACCCATTTCTGTAGGAAGAGATGGTCTTATATAAACTACGTAAAAAGCTAAAAGGGCCCATTCGCCATATACCCCATGCGCCTGAACCCCCCTGAAATTCCCGTACACCCTGAGGAGCAAAGCCCCAAAGGGGCTGGGAGTGCCGCAAAATGGCACCCAGCCCCTTAACTATAGCAAAAGTGACAATAATTGTAAAATATTTTAGACAATTGGGATTTCATAAATTACTGCAATATCAAGCACTTATATGGAATGCAATAAAAACTTTATTCTATTTGTATTATTTTGGTCGAAATTTGTCCCCGCAGCACCCTGTCATCCCCGTGAAAACCTGTCATCCCCGTGAAAACCTGTCATCCCCGTAACCTGTCATCCCCGTAACCTGTCATCCTCGTAACCTGTCATCCTCGTAACCTGTCATCCCCGTGAAAACGGGGATCTATTCCGTATCATCCCCGCGAAAGCGGGAATCTCTCCATCATGGCAGCAATCTGTGTATTAAAAGTCTAGTAGAGCGTTTCATAAATTTTGCGTGCAATCGTTATTCCTTTGGGAGAAAAGCAACTACGTCATTGCGAGGAGGCCCGAAGGGCCGACGAAGCAATCTCCTCGGAGAGATTGCTTCGCTTCGCTCGCAATGACGCTAGTGTGCAAAATTTATGAAACACTCTACTAGCTTTTGAGGGCCTGTCAGGTTCGATTTGCTGGGAATTCTAGCATCAACAATGGACGGGGGGATTGCTTCGTCGGCTTCCGGGCCTCCTCGCAATGACGACTTTGTCATCCCCATGAACAGTCATCCCCGTGAAAACGGGGATCCAGATTCCCGCTTTCGCGGGAATGACATGGCGCGGGGATGACAGGCCTCCTCGCAATGACGGAGGGATTCCCGGTTAATTTATCCTGGTAATCCGCACCTCTAGGCCATACATCTGGTTGTGTTCGTCAAGAATCAGGAGGGAATGGGTGCTTATGGCAGATGGCTCCTCTTCGACAGCAATAAAATAATAGGCATTTTTAAACCCCGGCTTTTTTAATGTTCCTATAATGTTATCAAGTGGGGATCCATCGTAAAAAACAGAAATCGCAGCGAAGAACTCATTTATAGCCTTTTTCCCGGATGAAACAAAATTAGAGTCTGAACTAATAATTTTAATTACTTCTTCCAGTGGTGGTTCCGCATCATAAACCAATGGAAAAATGAAGTTATAATCAATCCCCCCGAGCTCATATTCGATCTCTTTCCATTCCTCCGTTAACTTCTTTAAATCAACATCGTCTGGATTTTTAACTTTTGCAAATACATTTCTTGCCCTGGTTTCTGACAATGCCGCATCAAGCTCATTATTAAAAGAACATTTTCCCTTATCCAGACTCCTTTCCTCTTGATATCTGTAAACGATCCCGTTGATCGTGCATGCGCCATATTTTTCCTTTGCCCAGTTAAATGCCACATCCTTAATTGAAGTAATTGAAACACCTTTAATCATTTGTGCAGTTAAAATCTCTTTTAATAAGGTACCAAGATTAGAATCCTCTTTTTGCATTGATCCCTTTGTGGATTTAACCAACACAAAATTCTGAAGGGTTTCATTATTGATCTCTGAAATTTCGGGATGTCCTTCTGTTGCAAGATCGAATTTTTCAGAAAATAGCTCCAGAAAAATAGCGGCTGTTTCATCTGGCGTGCTTATCCCGAGCCTTATAGGTTCACCTTGAGCGAAATTGCTGGTGATAAAAACAAATAGAACGGATAAAAATATTCTCGGCATAAGGGGGTTACTACCATGGCCTCTGGAAGCGGTGTCA
>MGRR01000042.1:3691-10976 GCA_001798265.1 Deltaproteobacteria bacterium RIFCSPHIGHO2_12_FULL_43_9 | reverse complement strand
TTGACTCAACTTCGGTAATAACGGCACAGGATGTTGAGAGCATCTACGAGGTTCCGCTTCGATTTCACAATGAAGGGCTCGATTCTATTGTTCTGGATAAATTAAAGGTCTGGACCGGTGCGCCCAAACTTGATGTGTGGAAGAAGATTCAAAGGAAACTATCAAATGTTTCACGGCGTTCTGTGGCTATAGGCATCGTTGGTAAGTATGTTCATCTGCAGGATTCTTATAAATCGCTAATAGAGGCGCTTACGCACGGTGGTTTTGCGAATGATGTCGAAGTTAAGCTGGAGTTTGTTGATTCAGAGGGTTTGGATAAGAAAAATTCTTCTAAGGTTCTTGAAAACCTCGATGGAATTCTCGTTCCTGGCGGATTTGGCTCAAGAGGCATTGAGGGCAAGATTGAGGCGGTTCGATACGCGAGAATAGAAAAAATTCCATATTTCGGGATTTGTTTTGGTCTGCAAATCGCAGTAATAGAATATGCCCGTAATGTTTTGGGGTTTAAAAATGCTACATCAAGAGAGTTTGAGCCGGTTGATAAAAAACACCCATGCGTTATAGACATTATGGAATCCCAGAGAGGTGTTGATACCAAGGGTGGAACAATGCGTTTGGGGACCTATAGTTGTAAATTGAAAAAAGGGACTAGGGCGATGAAGACTTTTGGAGAGGAGGAGATCAGAGAGCGTCATCGACATAGATTTGAAGTGAATAATTACTATGTATCCGCGCTTGAAAAGAAGGGGTTGGTTATCGGTGGCAGGCATGAACCATTAAATCTGGTTGAGATGATTGAGATCCCGGCACATCCCTGGTTCATTGGATGCCAGTTTCATCCGGAATTTAAATCGAGGCCATGGAGACCGCACCCACTTTTTGCAAGCTTTATCCAGGCGGCAGCAGAGAGTAAATATCTTTCTGTGAAAAAATCCAAGAAAATAAAAACATCATACAAAAAGGTTGAAGCCAGAGTTTAGGATTCTCTATGATTCCCCCTAAAGAAGTGAAGGTTGGTAAGGTTAAATTTGGGAATAAAGCTCCAATAGTCTTAATTGCCGGCCCCTGTGTGATTGAATCAAGGGATCTCATCCATGAGGTTGCCGGAAAAATAAAAGAGAAAACGAATAATTTAGGTCTTCAATTTATATTCAAATCGAGTTTCGACAAGGCAAATAGAACCTCAATGCACTCTTTTCGCGGCCCGGGAATGGAAAAGGGGCTCCTTCTTCTGGAAGAGGTTAAAAAAATATTCGGTATTCCGGTAACGACAGACATCCATCTGCCCGAGCAGGCAAAGTTTGCGTCTGAGGTTGTTGATTTGCTTCAAATACCGGCATTTCTTTGCAGACAATCTGATCTTCTTATTGCTGCCGCTAAAACAAAAAAACCTGTGAGTATCAAGAAAGGGCAGTTTCTCGCGCCATGGGATATGAAATCCGTTGTTGAAAAACTAAGAGAGGCTGGCAGTGATGATGTGATTCTGATCGAACGAGGGACCACATTTGGTTATAACAATCTGGTTGTCGATATGGGTGGATTACATCAACTTAGGACCCTGGGATGTCCGGTGGTATTCGATGCTACACACAGTGTTCAGCTTCCCGGTGGACAAGGCTCTTACACGGGTGGTAGACGGGAGTTGATTGCGCCATTAACCCGTGCCGCATTGGGTGTGGGGGTTGATGGAATTTTTCTTGAGGTGCATCCAGACCCTGAAAAGGCTCTGAGTGATGGACCAAATTCTTTGCCACTTGATAAATTATCTATTCTACTGGAAGAGATTTTAGAGCTTGATCAACTTAGATTAAGACGAGAGAGGCAATGAGGGATCAAGATTTAATAGATAATGGTCGTCGGGTAATTAAGCTTGAGGCAGAGGCAGTTGAAGGCCTGCTTCCTAAAATAGATGTATCGTTTGTAAAGGCGATAAAATTAATTAAGTCCTGTGAGGGGCGAGTTGTTGTGACTGGGACAGGAAAGTCCGGGCAGATCGCGCGCAAGATCGCTGCCACACTTGCCAGTACCGGGACACCAGCATTTTTTCTACATGCTGTTGAAGGGATGCATGGCGATTTGGGAATGATTGTTTCCAATGATGTTGTCATCGCGCTTTCGAATAGCGGAGAGACCGAGGTTACCGAACTTCTTCCAATTTTAAAAAGACTTGGGGTTTCTATTATAGCGATGACAGGGAATAAAAATTCATCTTTGGCAAAAGCGGCTGACGTTGTTTTGGATATCTCTGTAAAAGAAGAGGCGTGTTCTATGGGCCTTGTTCCCACATCAAGTACAACGGCAACACTTGCGATGGGGGATGCGTTGGCAGTTACTCTTCTAAAGGAACAAAACTTTAAAGAACAAGATTTTGCGCTTCGCCACCCGGGGGGAACATTAGGAAAAAGGTTATTACTGACCGTAGATGATTTAATGCATAGTGGCGATATGCTCCCGCTGGTCTTTCCTCATACATCGATGCGAGAGGCAATTGTTGAAATTACATCGAAGAGGCTTGGTGTCACTGGTGTAATAGATGGAAATGGGGCTTTAGTCGGAATTATAACAGATGGTGATCTAAGACGAGGTTTAGAAAAGCGCCAGAATCTACTCGACCTGACAGCAGCAGATATTTTAACAAAAGAGCCTAAGACAATTTATGCAGGGGAATTGGCCGAAAAGGGGCTTCAGATAATGGAGTCTTTTAAAATCACATCACTTTTCGTTGTGAAAAAAGAGTTTCCAAAAAAACCCGTAGGAATTCTACACCTGCACGATCTGTTAAAAGCCAAAATAATCTAAAACTTGCCTAAATATTCCTCTGTCCCCTTTCCTCCGTCCCCTGGGGACGGAGGAAAGGGGACAGAGGAAAGGTTGGTTTTGTCTAAATTCCTTGACAGAATATGTCACCGTATGATCCCTTGGCTTATAAATTGCACTCGGGTGAAGATTTATGGGGGGAAATCAATAAAAAACTAGTTATTTCAGGTAGTTAACCCACCTAATATGTCTTTACTGCATATATCGGGCCATGTTACCATCTAACGGAAGGTAAGCAGGTGTCGCCATCTAAAGTCCCAGCCGTACTCTACTTTGTAATTATCTTCTTAATCATTCTGGAGATATCTTTGTTGATACCTAGCAAGAGCGATGTCTCCACGGTGAGTGGTGGCGGGGATAGTGCGTATAGGGAAGCGGATCTGCATATACAGGATTTTGAACTAACGGAGGCGCGCTCGGATGATCTATCGTGGAGAGTGCATGCCGCAAGGGCGCTTCTGTTTAGAAAGTTTGATCTGGGGGTTTTAGCGGACATTAATGGTGAATTAGTTGAGAGTAAACATCAGGTAAAATTAACGGGGAGAGAGGGGTACGTATTTGTAAATGAGAAGTCTCTCCTATTGGTTGATGGAGTAGAAGCTGTGACGGAGGAAGGGTACAGATTGTCAACAGAGTACCTCTGGTATGATGGTAAGGGTCAGTTTATCCGGACTGCTTCATCGGTAAATGTAGCCGGTCCTGATCCGGAGAATCCGACTATCGTTTTTAGTGGTCAGGGGTTGCTTTCGTCAATTAAAAAGCAGAGTCATGAGATCTTAAGCAGGGTGAGGGCCCATCAGAATTTTCAGGATGAACCGACTCTCTTTATTTCATCAGATTCAGGGAGATTAAATATAGAGGAAAAACTCGCAACATTTAGTAAAGATGTGGAGATATCAAAAGGGGATTTGAAGATTACGAGTGATAAATTCAGGGTTAAATTTCTTGGCAATCGCGACATCGAGTGGGCTTCTGCTACCGGGGATGTGAATATTACTGATGGGGGATGGAAGGGGACTTGTAAGGAGGCGATTCTTCTTGGAAAAGACAAGTTTATCCAGTTGCGTGGGGGAGCGATTTTAAAAAAGGGTGAAGATATTGTCAGGGGTGAGATGATTACCTTAGACAGGGTGAAAAAAAGAATCATCATAGATAAGGTGAGCGCTGAACTTAAACCACCTAAGGGGATATAACGGATGGCTATTTTAGAAACAAAGGGTTTAGTAAAAAGTTACGGTGATAGGACTGTTGTGAAGAATGTGGATTTGAGTGTTCACGCCGGAAAAATCATTGGCCTGTTGGGACCAAATGGGGCTGGAAAAACAACCTGTTTTTATTCAATCGTCGGGTTGATTACTCCTGATGATGGTGAGGTTCTTCTTGATGGAATAAATATCAGTAAAGAGCCGATGTATAAAAGGGCTCGTCTGGGAATCAGTTATTTGCCGCAGGAGCCATCCATTTTTAAAAGACTTTCCGCCCGGGAAAACATTCTTGCTGTTTTAGAGGGGAGAGGGTTTTCCGCGGTTGAAATGGAACAGATTGCCGACTCGCTTCTGGAAGAATTAAATGTAAGCCATCTTGCGAACAACAAAGCTTATTCCCTTTCAGGTGGTGAGACGAGAAGGGTGGAGATTGCCAGGGCCCTTGCCACAAAACCAAAATTTATTCTTCTGGATGAGCCTTTTGCCGGTATTGATCCGATAGCGGTTCTCGATATTCAAAGTCTTGTAAGGGGGTTAAAAAATAGACAGATAGGAGTGCTGATTACCGATCATAATGTGAGAGAAACCTTAGGGATTTGTGATGAAGCTTATTTATTGAAAGATGGGGAGATTATTGTTCATGGGTCGGCTTCTGAAATTGCCGTAAATCCTCTGGCGCGTCAGTTCTATCTTGGAGAGGGTTTTGAGCTTTAAGAGGGGAAGTGGTTTAAATGGCTTTAGAAATTAAACAGACATTAAGATTAAGCCAGCAGCTTGTAATGACGCCACAGCTGCAGCAGGCGATTAAACTTCTTCAGCTTTCAAGAATGGAGTTGCAGGATCTCGTTCAAAATGAACTACTTGAAAATCCAATGCTTGAGGAAACGGAAGAGACGCGTGAAGAAGAACAGAAACTTGATAACGAAGAGAAGCTGGACGATCAACGGGACGTAGAACGTAAGGCAAGCACTGAATCTGCCGGAGAGCCCGAGCCAAAGGGCAAAGATGAGTTTGACTGGGAAGCATATGCGGAGAGTTATATTTCCACGTCAACGTCTCAGTCGATTAGACCACCGGAAGATCTTCCAACGTATGAACAGACCTTAACTAAAGGTGAATCTTTAACAGACCATCTTCTGTGGCAACTGCGCCTTGTTGAGGCCAATGATGTTACAAAGAGGGTTGCCATGAATATCATTGGCAATCTAAATGATGATGGGTATCTGACAACGCCGCTTGAGGGAATCGCTGCGCAGGAGAATGTTGCCCTGGAAGAGGCTGAGCTGGCATTGATATTAGTTCAGGGGTTTGATCCACCGGGTATCGCGGCGCGCGATCTCAAAGAGTGTCTGCTCATTCAACTTGAATTGCTCAGGGTTGACGATGACAAGATAGTTGAGCTTATTGAAAACCATCTTCCAAATCTAGAGCGCAAAAACTATCCGGCAATTGCCAAGGCAATGGGACTCACTATTGAAGAGATAATAGAGCTTACAAAAATTATTCATGAATTAGAGCCAAAACCGGGGAGGGCCTATACGGACCAGGAGCCGCAATATATCACTCCGGATATTTTTATTCGTAAAGTGGGGGATCAGTGGGTTGTATCTTTGAATGAAGATGGTCTTCCCAAACTTAAAATTTCACACCTGTATCGTCAATTATTAAAAGGGGGTGGATCTTCTCTCACCAAAGAATATGTGCAGGAGAAGTTGAGGTCGGCAATCTGGCTTATTCGCTCAATACATCAGAGACAACTTACAATTTATAAGGTTACAGAAAGTATTGTTAAGCATCAGAAGGAATTTTTCGATAAGGGTATATCGTTCCTGAGGCCCATGATTTTGAGAGATGTTGCGAATGACATTAGTATGCATGAATCAACCGTTAGCCGTGTAACAACCAACAAGTATGTTCATACACCAAGGGGAATTTTTGAACTAAAATATTTCTTTAACAGCGGCATCCAAAGAATCGAGGGTGGAGAGGTGGCCTCTGAGAGTGTAAAGGCCAGAATAAAGGAGATTGTAGGGCTTGAGGATCCCAAGAAGCCTCTTAGTGATCAGCAGCTTGTTGATCAGTTAAGGGAGAACAATATTCAGATCGCAAGACGTACGGTTGCAAAGTATAGAGAGATGCTGCAGATATTACCGTCTTCAAAACGAAAAAAACTTTGGTAAAAAATGGAGAGTGTATATGATAATCAACATAACCTTCCGCCACACCGAGCCATCCGATTCATTAAAAAAGCAGATAACCGCGTCAATTGAAAATATTTCTATTCACGCACTGAAACCTGTTAACGCTGATGTAGTTTTTTCTGTCGAAAAATATAGAAACAGCGTTGAAATAACCCTGAATGACATCAACAAAACCTTTCATGCGGAGGCAGAGAGCAACAACATGAACACTGCTGTGGACATGGTGGTTGCTAAATTAGAAAAGCAATTAGTCCGACATAAAGGAAAGATTAAGAATAAAAAGACATACGAAAAATCGCGTGAAGGCCTGATGAAGTCCGCAACAAGTCTTCACGATGAAGAGCATCTATCCAAAGAGACTAAAAAGCATAGAAAACCTGGCTGGTAATCTGGTTCTTTCCGGAATTTAGTGGAACCAGACTATCGTCATCCTGAGCCGAAGGCGAAGGATCTCCCACGTCGTTCCGAGGAAGCGCCTTTAGCCCCCAGGAGAAGCCGTAGGGGGACCGAAGGAATCTCTGTGTAAGAGATTGCTTCGCTACGCTCGCAATGACGGCAGCAAGACTCCGCTAAAAAACGGAAAGGGCTGGTAATCCTCCTTGACACATCCCTGTAACGATGGGTAAAAGTTGCTGATAAATCGGACTTTTACATCACAGTTATAGGGGATTTTTCATGGCGCAACTTCACTTCTTCTCCTCTGAATCAGTAACAGAGGGGCATCCTGATAAAATGGCAGATCAAATTTCCGATGCAGTTCTTGATGAGTATATTCGTCAGGATCCCACCTCACGTGTAGCGTGTGAAACACTACTGACAACGGGCCTGGTGTTGGTATCCGGCGAGATTACCTCTCAGGGTAGGGTAAATGTTCCTGATTTGGTAAGGGATACGATAAAAGATATAGGTTACACGGATGCCGCTTTTGGCTTCGATTACAAGACCTGCTCAGTAATAACCACCCTGAATCGACAATCTCCTGATATCTCCCAGGGTGTTACAGAGGGAGAAGGGTTGCACAAAGAGCAGGGTGCTGGGGATCAGGGGATGATGTTTGGATAT
>MGRR01000042.1:0-3672 GCA_001798265.1 Deltaproteobacteria bacterium RIFCSPHIGHO2_12_FULL_43_9 | reverse complement strand
GAGAGATTAAAATTCTTAAGGCCTGATGGAAAATCCCAGGTTACGGTTTCGTATGTGGATGGCAAACCCTCTAAAATTGAAACCGTTGTTGTCAGCACGCAACATTCAGCGGATGTTGCCTATCCGGAATTAAAAGAGGCAATTACAGAAGAGGTGATTAAAAAATCCATACCAGCCGATCTGTTTTCAAAAAATGTCGTCTTCCATATTAATCCAACGGGGAGATTCGTTGTTGGTGGACCACAAGGTGATACAGGTTTGACCGGAAGAAAGATTATTGTCGACACCTATGGGGGGCACGGATCACACGGGGGGGGCGCTTTCTCCGGGAAGGATCCGACAAAGGTCGACAGAAGTGCCGCGTACATGGCGCGATACATCGCAAAAAATCTGGTTGCCTCCGGCTATGTGGAAAGGTGTCTTGTGCAGCTCGCATATGCGATCGGGATTGCGGATCCTGTCTCTGTTATGGTCGAAGACTACGGCACCGGCAGGGTGTCGAAGGAAAAACTTGAGAGCGTGATCAGGAAAATATTTCCACTTAAACCAAAGGGAATCATTGAAACACTTAATTTGCGCAGACCAATCTATAAAAAATCGGCTTCATTTGGCCATTTCGGCAGAAATGAGCCGGAATTTACATGGGAGAGACTAGATAAGGTCGATTCAATAAAGGAATTATTAAAATGACAAGACCATTATGTGACATTAAAGATCCATCATTGGCGAAAAAAGGGGCTGATCGAATCGAATGGGCGGCTAAAACGATGTCCGTCTTACATCTGATTAAAGAAAGATTTAAGAAAGAGCAGCCGTTAAAAAATATCAGGATCGGGGCCTGCCTGCACGTTACAACTGAAACGGCGGAGCTTATGAGAACCCTCCAGGCGGGTGGTGCTCAGCTGGCACTTTGCGCGTCAAACCCACTTAGTACCCAGGATGATGTAACGGCGGCCCTTGTTGAGAATGAAGGGATCTCTGTTTTTGCGATTAAGGGCGAAGATCATGACACATACTACAAGCACATTAATTTTGTTTTAGATACAAAACCGCAAATCACAATGGATGATGGCGCGGACCTTGTCTCTGTCCTTCATAGTGACAGAAGAAAAGATGCGGCCAATGTCATTGGTGGGACAGAAGAGACGACAACCGGTGTGATTCGGCTTAGAAGCATGGCTCAGCAAAAGGTTCTTCTATTTCCGGTTATCTCCGTAAATGATGCAAAAACGAAACATATGTTTGATAACAGGTATGGAACAGGACAGAGCACAATTGATGGGGTTATTCGCTCAACAAATAGGCTAATAGCTGGTTCAATATTTGTTGTCTGTGGTTACGGGTGGTGTGGGCAGGGGATTGCCAGGTCCGCAAAAGGACTTGGCGCAAGGGTTATTGTTGTCGAGGTGAATCCGATTCGTGCACTTGAGGCGGCAATGGATGGATTCAATGTTATGCCAATCGCGGAGGCCGCGAAGGTTGGAGATTTCTTTGTGACAGCTACGGGTGATATCTCCGTCATCCGGTTAGAGCATTTCCAGAATATGAAAGATGGAGCAATTGTTGCCAATTCCGGCCATTTTAATGTTGAGCTTGCTCTTAACGAACTGGAAAAAGCAGCGTCCAAGACAAATAGAATCCGTGATCAGATCGAAGAATATACCCTAAAGAATGGAAAAAGGATCTACGTTCTTGGGGAAGGAAGGCTCGTGAACCTGGCAGCAGCGGAAGGGCATCCATCAAGTGTCATGGATATGAGTTTTGCCAACCAGGCGCTCGCTGTTGAGCATATCGTAAAGAAGCATAAAACATTCCACAAAGAGGTCTATCCGGTTCCCGAGGTCATTGATAATGAAATTGCAAGATTAAAACTAATATCAATGGGAATAAATATTGATATACTTACCCCCGAGCAAGAAAAATATCTCCATTCATGGGAGCATGGGACGTAAAATCTTTTTAAAATATTTCCCCATGTAAAAATTCCATATTTACACAATTCATCTAAACTGATTTGCTAAATATTATACGGGGTAATTTTTACTCTTTGTAGTTTTTGGGAGGTTTATAGGTTTACCTGCAGTTAAAATTTACAGAGGCTAATATGTAAAAAACATATTTGGCCTCTCCTCAAACCATGGAGGGTCCCATGAGCGGTATCCGGGTTGGGGTAGTAATAGCAGTTGTTTTAGTTTGTAATGTGGTTTTTGCTGATCAGCTCTTTTTTAAAGCACAAACGATTAACACCGATGATCCAACCCTCTTTGGAAAAAAGATAAACCTAAGCTCATTTAAATCGTTATCGGAATCTGAACAAAAAAATATCAAATACTTTATCGTTCAATTTAAACCCTTGATTGGGGATGGAGAGGTACGCCTGCTTGAAGCCGCCGGGCTTGAGGTAGCACAATATATTCCTGATAAGGCATTTATTGTTAGAGGAAATATCGAAAAAGTGAACGGGTTAAGTGCACTTTCGGGTGTTAAATGGATTGGGAGATATGAACCAGTGTTAAGAGGGGAGGCTGGTATATTCAATTATTCACTTTTGAATCAGGATGAAAAGATAAGAGTTACTGTCAGTTTTTTTAATACCGCAGATTTGGAAGCTGCCAAAAATAGGGTGATCTCTTTGGCAAACACCCTTCTTTTTGATGGTAGGAGTTCGATAGTTGTTGAAGTAGAACGCAATAAAATCTCAAAAATTGCCTCGATTGAGGGCGTTGAATGGGTTGAAAAGTTTTATCCAATGCAATCCACCAAAATCGATTTGGGTCCACAGGTTGCTGCCGATGAATCGGAGCTGACAGGATTAGAGAGTGGTGTTGCATTTCTCGGTCTTAATTCTCTATATGAATTAGGGTTTTATGGAGCTACAGAAGTTGTTGGTATTGCAGACACCGGTCTCGATAATGGTGTCAATGATGAAACCATGCATCCAGATGTTCGTGGAAGATTAATTAAGGCAACAATTTTGGGCCTATGGAGTGATACATGGGCAGACTCTAATGGACATGGAACGCATGTCACTGGGTCTGTGCTTGGGAATGGGGCCGCTTCTAATGGGTTAATAAAAGGTGGAGCGCCTGAGGCGATGCTTGTCTTTCAATCACTTTTAACAGGCTTTGGTGGCTTGTATGTTCCACCAGATCTTGCCGATCTATTTGGTCAACCTGCAAAAGATGGAGCGCGAATCCATTCAAATTCCTGGGGTAATCCATCTTCATTGGGTGAATATACTGCTCATTCGCAATCTCTTGATCAGTTTGTGTTTAATAATCCCGAATTTTTACCTGTTTTTGCCGCTGGCAATGAGGGGGTAGATGGAAATTGCGACGGGGTTATTGATGATAATTCTGTTATTGCCCCAGGAACAGCCAAGAATGCCTTAACGGTTGGTGCTTCGGAGGGTGTTGTTTCATCCGGAGGTGTACAGAAAAGATGGGGAGAGACTAAGCTTGCTTCAAGGTTCTGCGGTGAGCCGATAAAAAGCGATCACCTTTCAGATAATCCAGCAGGTATCGCGGCATTCAGTAGCAGGGGGCCAACATCTGATGGACGAATCAAACCAGATGTTGTCGCTCCAGGCACGAATGTTCTCTCTCTGAAATCTCAGCATCCTGAAAGCGGTGATCTGTGGGGATTATATAATAGTCAGTACACGTTCTCTGG
>MGRR01000041.1:8140-8670 GCA_001798265.1 Deltaproteobacteria bacterium RIFCSPHIGHO2_12_FULL_43_9 | reverse complement strand
AAAGCTGCCATAAAAAATTTTAACGAGATAATTGTAACAGGAGTTGATATGAGATTTTCCAAATTTGTTTCACCTTTAATAACATTAGCTTTAGCGTTTGTTGTTTTGATTGGAGTTACTGAAAAAAAATCATTTGCTGGTGAAGTACTATGCGAAGTCGAAGACGCATTTGCTCACATTTCATCCAAAATAACACAATTCACATCTCCTGATGGAAAAGAAAAATTCTACCTAACCATTAAAGATGGAGATCAGATTGTTGATGAATCAGAAATAAAAGTTGTTAAATCAAAAGAAGAGATTATTGGTGCGATTCAGAGCATTGATGAATTATTAAAAAATATGAACACTGAAAAATATCCAAGCTGCTCAGTAGTTTACGAACGTAGCGACAAAGAAGAAGATAAGGGTAACATAGAGAGACTTTGCCAAAGATATCTTCATAAATATATCCTAATGATTGGATGTTAGTTGGTCGTGAGCCAAAAGAAATTACGATTGAAGTTCCATTAAAGCATGGGCAAACTGAG
>MGRR01000041.1:0-7885 GCA_001798265.1 Deltaproteobacteria bacterium RIFCSPHIGHO2_12_FULL_43_9 | reverse complement strand
TCTAACACTCTACTATTTGCTAGCGATTGCAAGCAACAGTCTCTCTTCCCCTTTAAAGCCCGCGTAACAATTTACCTCAACTTCAGGAAATATTGGCATCTGGACTCCGAGTATAAATTATAGGATCTTTATCTGATGTGGGAGAGGTTTTATCAAGGAATAAAAGACTCGAAAGAGATGGAGAGGATTGTTGAGCGCCTCCTTGCCAAAGAGGAGGGGCTGACCAGTAAATTTGAAAAGATTCAGGATGCTCTTCAGGATAGTTATAGTGAAGCTTTAAGGTCTGAATACTTGAATATTCAAACAGAATTGATGCTGCTTGGGGAGAATATTGAAAAGGCTCAGGCTAGACTTAAGGGGTTAAAAAGATTAAAAAAATAGTTAATATAGGCCGCAGGTACTTTCATCATCCCGGGCTATTGTATCATTGCGAGGAGGCCCGGAGGGCCGACGAAGCAATCTCGGAGATTGCTTCGCTTCGCTCGCAATGACGTTTACGTCGCAATGACGAGGGAGTCGCGATGACTTATTTAGATTATTCAGCTACAACCCCGTGTGACCCGGATGTCATGCGGGAAATAAGCCTTGTTATGGCTGGTGGATATGGAAACCCGAGTGCCAGCCATTCACTTGGGCAGCAGTCTGCCGCGGTTATTTTTAAGGCGCGAAAATATCTTGCTTCTATCTTTCATCTTCAGCCACAGCAGGTTGTATTTGTATCCGGGGGGACGGAGTCTGACAATCTGGCTCTGCAGGGGGCTTTTAAGGCCAGAGCCTCCAGGAATCACTTCATTACGACTACTATCGAACACGATGCCGTCGCGGTCACGTGTAAATCCCTTGAGAGGGGTGGAGCGAAGATCAACTATATACCGGTTAATAAGGATGGAATCGTTGATTTACAAAAACTTTACAATGCCATAACCCCAGAGACGAACGTTGTTTCAATAATCCATGTAAATAATGAGATGGGGGCAATCCAGCCACTAACCGAGATCGGTAAGATTATTCGGGATAAGAATAAGGATGTCTGGTTTCATATCGATGCGATACAAAGTTTTGGGAAGGTTCCAATCCCGATGGAAGAGGCAGGAATAGATCTTATCTCAATCAGCGGGCATAAAATCTATGGACCGGTTGGGATTGGCGCGTTAATCATGAGTCCGAGGGTTCAACTACAACCTGTTATACTTGGCGGTAAGCAGGAGCATGGTCTAAGGGCAGGGACGGAGAATTATGTCGCGGTTCGGGGATTGCACGTTGCCGCGGAGAGGTTTGTGGAAAAAGAACGTGGGCTTTTTGAGCATTATAAGAAACTGAAAGCGAGATTTCTTAAAGGGATAGAGAATATTCCGCTTGAGATTATTTCTCCCAAAGATGGGGCTCCTTATATTGCTACAATTGCATCTTCGAAACTACCCGGTGCAATTGCGGTTCAAAAATTTAACGAATTTGGGATTGAGGTCTCTGCGGGCTCAGCCTGTGGAGCCCGCAGCATAAAACCGAGTCATGTGGTTTTGGCAATGGGATATTCAAGACAGATCGCGGAAGGGGTTGTCAGATTCAGTTTCGGAGAGATGACAACCGGGGAGGAGATAGATAAGGCGGTTGAGGCGGTGCGTGAGGTTTATGGAGTATAATTCGATCCTCGTCAGATATGATGAAATCGCGCTTAAGGGGAGAAATCGCGGTAGATTTGAAAAGAGGCTGGCAGAGAACATCAGGGCTGCTTTAAATCGTGAATTTTCAAATAAATTTAAAATTCAATGTGATCGCGGACGCCTTGTCATAAAGGGTGAGAGATTAAATCCATACGCTTTAAAGAATGTTTTTGGCATTACAAGCGTTAGTCCGACACTAAAGGTTAGCAACCTACCTGAGGAGATTACGGAAAAGGCGTTAGAGGTTGCGGAGGGTGAATGGAAGAATATTCTTGCGATATCTGCCAACAAGAAAAAATTTCGGGTAACGGCGCAAAGGGGTTTTAAGGCATTTCCAAAGACCTCGATGGAAATTGAATCCGCGGTCGGTTCGATGATTCAGAAGCGATTCCCAGATCTCGAGGTAGACCTGACCGATTACGATCTCGAATTGGGAATAGATGTCAGGCCGGATGCGAGTTATATTTTTACAGATAGAATATCGTGCTTTCGTGGGCTGCCGGTTGGAATAAATCAGAGATTGGTGGCGCTTATTTCCGGTGGCATAGATAGCCCTGTTGCCGCATGGATGTTGATGAAGCGTGGTTGTTCCATAACGTTTGTTCATTTTCACGCACATCCATATACGGCACCGGCTGCCAAACAAAAGGTTTTGGAACTTGTTACTGTGCTAAAAAAATTTCAGAATGACACGGTCATTTATTTTGTCCCATTTGCTGAGATTCAGCTGGTAATCAACAAAAATGTTCCGGAAAGATACAGGACTATTCTATACAGAAGAATGATGCACCGTATTGCGGACACCATCAAAGAAAGAGAAAACGCGTATGGATTAATAACAGGAGATTCAATCGGGCAGGTTTCAAGCCAGACGGTTGAAAATATGCGCTCAATAATGGAGGCGATTCCTGGGCCCGTTTTTCAACCATTGATCGGGATGGACAAGGTGGAGATTATTGAAAAAGCAAAAATGATAGGGACATTTGATATTTCAATACAGGATGTTGCCGACTGCTGTACGCTTTTTACACCCAGATCACCCGTCATCAGTTCTACGATTAATGAGATACAAAGGGTTGAAGAAAATCTTGATATCCCGAAGCTGATTGATGACGTTGTAAATCACCTTGAAAAGGTTTTTTTATGAAATCGCTTAAAAGCCGAAGGGCCAGAATCCATCCCGCCATGTTTCGTTGGCAAAATGCGCCTGTCCAGATTCCGATGGATGAAAGCAGTCGAATGAGAGATCATTTCTTAGAATCTCCGTGTTATACGCGGCGTGTGAGAAGAGTATTCTGTCTCTATATTCTTTATCCAGATTAATCACGGTCTCTTCAAGGATTTCATTATACCGTTCCAGTTGCATCTTCATCAGATCAAATCGTTTCTTGTTACCGTTGTCCGTTGCTGTTTTACAAACGGGGATCAGATTCTTCCAGATCTTTCTGCAGGTAACCCCGGCATATGGGTTCACGACATTCCCGAATACCTCCTCCCCCTCATGCATCTGCAGGGAGAAGATATTCGGTATCGAGCTCACAAAAATCTTTGTGTTCTCCGTGTGGCTGAGAATACCGTAAAGGCTCTCCTCAACATTCTTTCTGAAATCCTTTTTGGTTGTGACCTCTTTTGTGTCGGACGCGCATAAATCGTTTGCCCCAATAAGATAAACTATATAAACAGGCTCAGCCCCCCTTTCCTTGATCTCGCCAAATAAGGATTCAACCTGTTTTTTAAGGTTTAGTGTTGTATCCCCGGAATGCGCCAGGTCCAGCTTTGCTAAATCGGGGATATATTCCCGTAGTCTCTCATAATGAGACACAACGAAATCATTTGGGTTGTCGCCACTTGCCCAGCTCAGGTCATAGCGCTTAAATGCTTTGTGAACCCTGTTTGTGCTCTCCTTTGGTGGTCCAACGGCCGCCAGGTATGCCAGATATGTCAGGGTTTCAGGGTCGGGTGGATTATCGATGCTATAATTCGCGAATAGCCCCGCTGTAATGCTGTCACCCATTGTAACCATATACGGTGCAGGGGTATCTTCACCCAGCACTGCAGGTAAGAAGAGATTTGGAATAGCCAAAATCAAAATTAGAATCAAAAATTGCCGAGTCATCCGTGACCCTTTCTGTAGTGCGGAGTTATCTTTGAAGAAATATTAAGAGATAATCTTGAAGATTCTGGATGCTTTCTAATTCCATTTTATAAGAAATGATAAAAATCACTAGAAAATGTTAAGGAATTTACATTTATTAACATTCTCTATCTACTTCTTTACACTCTTTAATAATGTGCAACTTAATATCGTTCGCTTTTTCATCTTGGTTTGATAACCATTGTTGTATATTGATTACAAATTACTTTAAATGTGGCTTGACATCCGTATCCCATAGGATACTATACGGATAAATGGACGTTAAGTTGCGTGAACTCTTAGAATATCTAACTTCAGATGGGGAAAATCCATTTAATGAGTGGCTGCGCGGCTTAAAAGACATATCAGCACGGGCAATTATACGTAAGCGGTTAAACAGAGTTAGGAAAGGAAACTTCGGTAATGCTGAATCGGTTGGGGATGGAATTTTTGAGTTAAAAATTTATTATGGGCCGGGTTATAGGGTATATTACGGTTTAGATGGAAACACAGTGGTGGTACTATTATGTGGTGGTGACAAAGGATCTCAAAGGAAAGATATTCAAAAAGCAAAAGAATATTGGAAGGACTACTGGAGGTAAAAATGCCTAAGCGAACAAAAAAATATGAAGAATCTTTATTGGAATCACTTCAAGATCCAAAAGAAGCTGCAGCATACTTAAACGCGCATCTTGAAGAAGCTGAAGCAGAAGATGCCGAAGAACTCTTCCTTATGGCTCTTCGAGACATTGCCAAAGCTTATGGGATGTCTGAAATTTCAGAGCAAACAGATTTGGGAAGAGAGAGCCTATATAAGGCATTATCGGAATTTGGGAATCCCAAACTACACACACTCTGGTTATTATTTAATGCGATTGGCCTTCGATTATTGGTAGAACCCAAACGGAAAAAATATAGAATTAAGTAATAAATGTTACTCAATGTACTTGATGCCAATTGGTTATACACAGCTTGATTGAAGGGTTATCGGGCATTAGATCCAAACGTTTATTCAATGAGATACAAATTCTCTTATCTGCCTTGCTATTCCGGGGGTGGATAGGCCATGTTTTTCATAAAGCTCATCTGGGGTTCCAGATTCTCCATATTGGTCTCTTATGCCGATGCGAAGGAGTTTTGCAGGTGCATTATCCGAGAGCGTTTCTGCAACAGCGCTCCCCAGTCCACCGACGATCTGGTGATCTTCAACGGTAACGATTTTCTGTGTCTCTTTTGAGAGCCTGGTTATGATTTCCACGTCGATAGGTTTAATGGTGTGAATATTCACTACTGTGGCCGATATTCCATCTTTGATTAATGCCTCGGCTGCATGTAGTGCGTTTGCGACAACCCCGCCGGAGGCAAAGACCGCCACATCCTTTCCCTCGCGCAAGATTACACCCTTTCCGAAGTTATAATGATAGCTTGCGTTAAAAAGATCCTCAGTATTCTGTCTTGTGAGCCTTAAGTAGGCTGGACCTTCATGCTTGTTTGCGAGAAAATCGACGATACATTCAGTTTCGATTGCGTCTGCTGGCTGGAGAACCGTCATTTTTGGAAGCACGCGCATTAACGCGAGATCTTCCAGTCCCATCTGGCTGTAACCATCGTCGCCGATTGCGATTCCAGAATGTGTGCCGACGATTTTTACATTTGCCCTGCCGTAGTTTAGTGAAACCTTTATCTGATCGAATCTGCCCGTGAGAAATGTTCCAAAGCTGCAGATGAACGCAGTTTTTCCCTGAAGGGCAATGCCTGCGCCTGTTCCTATCATGTTTGCCTCAGCAATACCCATCTCAAAAAAGCGCTCCGGAAATTTTTCCGCGAAATATTTTGACATTGTCGATACTGAAAGGTCGGCGTCGAATACGACAATATTTTTGTTCTTTTCTCCGATTCTCGCGAGGGCCTCTCCGAACGCGACCCGCGTAGCCTTACCCATCTAAATTTCTCCCCATCTCTTCCAGTTCTTTAATGGCTTTTTCAGTCTGTTCCTTGTTGGGTGCCTTTCCGTGCCAGTTAACCCCCTTCATAAAAGAGACGCCATGCCCCTTTTCCGTGTTTGCAATTATCATATGCGGTTTATCCTTCACCCTTTTTGTATTATTGATTGCCTCCATAATTGATTCGAAACTGTGTCCGTCAATCGATTGCACATGCCAGTTAAAGGCTCTCCATTTATCCGCAATAGGTTCAATCGGCATTACATCCTCGGGTGAGCCATCAATCTGTCCATGATTATAATCCGTAAAAACGATAAGATTATCCAGTTTGAATTTAGGCGCGGACATTGCCGCCTCCCAGATCTGCCCCTCCTGGGTCTCTCCATCACCGATAATGCAGAAGCATCTCCACGATTTTTTATCTACTTTCGCTGCCAGCGCGATGCCTTGCGCCACGGAGAGCCCCTGACCAAGGGAGCCGGTGGCGGCCTCCAGATATGGAAGCTTTCCCGGATCGGGGTGTCCCTGCAGTGGTGACTCCAGTTTTCTCAATGTTTTTAAAATCGATTTATCGAAATATCCCGCGTGGGCAAGCGCGGCGTAGAGGGCGGGGCAGGCGTGCCCCTTTGATAAGACGAATCTGTCCCGCTCAGGCCACTTCGGTTCTTTTGGCCGATGGTTCATCTCATGAAAAAAGAGGGTTGTAATGATATCGATGGCGGAGAGTGATCCGCCTGGATGCCCGCTGCCGGCCGCACCTATCATTTTTACGAGGTCGATTCTCAGTTTATTTGCTATCCTGGCTAATTCTTTTGTTGTGGCCATAGCCCTTTAACCAAAGTTTTAGGTTTTGCGGAAGATTTCAAGCATATTACAGAGAGTTATGAAAGAAGTCGAGTTTGTATTTTAGTGTGTGAAAATTCAAAAATTGCGCTTAAACACAAAATTGCAGATTAGACAGTATTCACAAGGATAGAAAAATGACTATCTGCGGTATACTTCTTTACGATGTCCAATCTTAACAACAAGAACTATGAGAACTTCATCTTGTATATTATATATGACACGATATTTTCCAATTCGGATTCTATATATATTTTCTAAACCAGACAGCTTTTCAACTCCATTTGGTCTGGGATCTTTAGCTAGTTTATCTATTTTCTCTTCCAATCGAATTTGAACTTGTTCTGGAAAACCAAGGAATTGCTTTCTAGCAGCCCTGGTAAAGTCGATCTTGTAAATCACAGCTATTTATGTCGCCTTTCTTTCTTGATTGAATCCCAAGAAACCGCACCTTGTTTCTTTGCATCAGCAATACCCTTGCGAGCGTCATCAATATCTGTCTTATTTTCCATTTTTTCAAGTAGCGCTAAATCATCCATCGGAATAAGCGCAGCCACCTGCTTGCCCCTACGAGTAACTACTACCCGTTCTTTACCGTAGGCTACTTGGTTCAAAAGCTCTGAAAAATTCTCTCTTATTTTGCCCGAACTATATTTGCTCATAAGTACCCTCCGTACGTTATGTACATATAGTACCAAAGGTAAACATGGCTGTAAATAGGCTTATTCCACAGTGATTATAGGTAGTTACCCAACAACATTGGCGTTGTTGCATAAAGAAAGTGACAAAAAGAGTCACTTAGAGTGCCAAGAATCGCGGTTTCGACCAATTGTGACAATCCAGAAATAAATACATAAGCGGTACAATCCAGGTTAATATTTTTGTGATTTAAGACAAAAATTCACCTGAGAGAGACCGCTTATGAAGCCCAAAATAGCAACAGCTGTTTTAGAAAGGCGCCACCGCAAGAAGTATTGCGCAAGATATTATGTCTGAAATCGACGAGAACGGTTGGGAAAGACCATACTGTATCTTTTGAAGGGCTACCCTTGCAAATTCCCCCATCGAAAAAATGGGCCTCAATAGCTGGGCAAAAAGTGGAGATCTTACAACTAAAAGATGGAGGTATTGAGGTCATTTACAAGGGTAAAACCGTAGCAAAATTTAATCCAGAAAGTGTCACAAGAATGATAGGGCAATATAAAAATGAAACATTTCAGCTCAAAAAAGCTGCTTAATAAAAAAGCTGCACTGTCATCCCGAGCACACTCGTCATCCCGAGCGGACTATTTGTCATCCCGAGC
>MGRR01000040.1:14383-19468 GCA_001798265.1 Deltaproteobacteria bacterium RIFCSPHIGHO2_12_FULL_43_9 | reverse complement strand
CTTCCATAGCCTTTTCCAACTCTGTTTTGGTTGGTTTTTTGAGGTTTAGCGGTGTATCGAGGGCATATAATTTGAAGAAGTATCTATGCCTTCCGATCGGGGGGCATGGACCACCGTAGCCGGCGCGCTTCCAGTCATTAATACCTTCTTGCGCCCCTTTGGGGAGGTTTGATGAGCGAATCCCTTCGACAATGGCATCGGTTGTAGGTGGAATATTATAGAGGACCCAGTGGACATAGGTCATCTTTGGGGCTTTGGGATCCGGTGCGTCCGGATCGTCAACAATCAGCGCGAGGCTTTTGGTTCCCGGAGGTAGATCGGACCAGGTCAGTTTAGGGGAGAGATCTTCCCCCTCGCATGTATATTTTGAAGGCATATCACCGTTATTTGAAAAGTTTGGGGATGAAAGTTTCATAGTCATAGCGTATCCGTTTTGGAGTAATACTAATGTTGTTGCAGCAATAATTGCTGCTAGTCTAAAAATCACCTACCGAGGGTAGATTGAGAGAGTAAATGAGTCAAGGAATTTTGCGTTTGTTTAGGATTGTTTGCGAATAAGGCCTCTGTTTTCGAACAGTTAGAATATGCACATATAATACACACAAATAATCGTTCCAAATTTAAATTGGATAAAAATGTTTTCTTGAGTCAAAATGGTTTAAAAAGTAGATATAGACAAAAATATTTTAAAACCTGTTTTGAAGGGAGAATGTGTGGCAAGGAAGATGGATTCAGCAGCGCGAAAAGCAACAAGTGGATTCGATGCAGGGGTGATAGTCAACGATTATAAACTCTGTGTTCAGAGCAGGCAGGCAAGTTTAATAGCTAGAAAAGAGGTATTAACCGGAAAGGCAAAATTTGGAATTACCGGCGATGGTAAGGAGGTTCCTCAGGTCGCAATGGCTCACGCATGGAGCCATGGGGATATAAGATCTGGTTATTACAGGGAGCAGACATTGATGTTTGCCCTCAATCTTTTCACGGTCAAGCAATTTTTCGCGCAGCTATATGCCCACGCAGAGCTTGAGGCTGAGCCGGCAACCGGTGGGCGGCAGATGAATTCTCATTTTGCCACAAGAATGCTGAATCCGGATGGTTCCTGGAAGGACTTAACACTTGATTACCATACCGCGGCTGATCTTTCGCCAACTGCTTCGCAGATTCCCAAGGTGGTTGGACTCTCTTATGCTTCTAAGCTTTATCGTAAATTGCCTGATTTAAAATCTTACAAAACATTTTCAAAAAATGGTGATGAAATTACCTGGGGCATGATTGGTAACGCAAGCTGTGCCGAGGGGATGTTCTGGGAAACGGTGAACGCCATCGGAGTTTTGCAAACACCCGCGATTATCTCCATCTGGGATGATGGTTACGGGATATCGGTTCCAAATATTTATCAAATTACCAAAGAACCCCTAGATGAGATGCTAAGTGGCTTCAGGCGAACCAAAAAGGAGAGGGGGTTTGAGATCTTTTCCGTGGCGGGGTGGGATTATCCGGCGCTGGTCAAGGTCTATAAGACTGCGGCGGAGCTTGCCCGCAAAGAGCATGTTCCTTCACTCGTGTACGCGTATGATTTAACCCAGCCACAGGGGCATTCAACATCTGGGAGTCACGAGAGATATAAATCGAAGGAGAGGCTGGAGTGGGAGAGGAGATTTGACTGCAATCTGAAGATGCGGAACTGGATGATTGAAACAGGGGTTGCGAAGGCGAAACAACTCGATGAATTGGAAGAAAAATGGATTGAAGAGGTGAAGGATATTCAGCAGGAGGCGTGGAGTGAATACCAGGCACCAATTGTGGGGGAGAGGAGAGAGGTAGAAAAATTAATAAAGGAGATTGCGGAATCCTCGGCCAATAGGGACTATCTATTAAAAATAAACCAGGAGCTCCATGCGTGGCCAATTGCGCTGAGGAAGGATATCTACATCGCTTTAAGCCGTGCGCTTATTGCCACTAGGGGTGAAGAGAGTGCAACCAGGGATAGTCTTCAGCAATGGAAAGTCGATCAGGATAAAAAAAATAAGGAGAGATATTGTTCATGTATGATGAGCACATCATCTGATTCCAGCCTGAATGTTCCTGAGGTTCCAATTAGGTTTGATGATGATTCCAAGGAGGTTCGTGGGTTTGAGGTTTTAAACGCCTGCTTCGACGCGATGTTAAAGCGCGATCCACGGGTCATCGCTTTTGGCGAGGATGTGGGCTATCTCGGGGATGTGAATCAGGCATTCGCGGGGCTACAGGCAAAGTATGGGGAGTTAAGGGTTACGGATACAGGCATCAGGGAGGTGACCATAGTTGGTCAGGCGATTGGTATGGCAATGAGGGGGCTTCGACCGATAGCCGAGATTCAATATCTTGATTATCTTTTGTATTGTCTTCAGTTAATGTCCGACGATCTTGCGACACTACTATATAGGACAAGGTGTGGACAGAAGGCCCCTGTAATTATCAGAACACGTGGACACAGGCTTGAAGGAATATGGCACTCAGGCTCTCCAATGGCTGGAATAATAAACCTGGTGCGCGGAATGAATGTTCTGGTTCCAAGGGATATGACACAGGCAGCCGGATTTTATAACACAATGCTTCTTGCCGACGATCCCTGTATTATAATCGAGGTTTTAAACGGCTACCGTTTAAAGGAAAAATTACCAGCTAATATTGGTGAATTTACACTCCCTGTCGGTGTGCCGGAAATAATAAGAGAGGGTGAGGATCTGACGATTGTTACATATGGCGCCTGCTGTAGGATCGCCTTAGAGGCCTCTGAATTACTTAAAAAGGTTGGCGTAAGCGCCGAGGTAATCGATGTGCAGTCACTTCTCCCGTTTGACAGATATCATCGCATAGTTGAGTCATTAAAAAAGACAAACAGGGTTTTGTTTCTTGATGAAGATGTGCCCGGTGGGGCAACAGCATTTATGATGCAACAGGTTCTTGAGGTGCAAGGAGGATATAACTGGCTTGATGCCGAACCTAGAACACTGTCCGGTAAGCCTCATCGTCCTGCGTATGGCACTGACGGAAACTATTGGTCAAAGCCCGAGGCAGAACACATCTTTGAAGCAGCGTATGGCATTATGCATGAGATAGATCCCAGAACATACGCACCGATCTTTACTCCTGTTTCTCAAGAGACTTGATTTTCTCCTGGATCTGGTCCACCTCTTCATTGGTGCAGCTGTTTTCTTCCCTCTCCGTGTCGCAGTTAAAAAGCTCCTCTTTTAATTTTTGAAGCTCCTCTTGCTGCTGGCTCGTCTCCATTCTTGAACGAGGGATATTTTTGATTCCCATATAGATAAGGAGCATTAAACCGATAAATAATATTGAGTAGAGAATATATTTTTTTAGCTGTTGTAAGCTCACTATTGACTCCGATAAAAGAAGGAGTAGAGATGCTTCTTAATAATTCTTATTATTTTATAACACTATTTTCAAATATGCGCTAAGAGGATAATGCATGCGATTGCCGGGTAAAAGACGTTCAAGAAAGGTTGGTCTCTCTCCGGGGACAATGGTGCATATAGGGGAGAGAAGGGCGGAGAAGGTCCGTATTTCCCTCCTTGATTATAAAGAGGATCATTTCGAAGAGAAGACCATATTAGTCCCATCCGACGCGGGAACCTATCGCGATACGAAAACCGTTTCCTGGTTAAATATAAACGGGATTCATGATGTGGGGATCATTGAAGAGATCGGCCGGATGTACAATCTCCACCCTTTAACACTTGAAGATATTGTAAATACGGAACAGAGGCCAAAATTAGAGGAATTTGATGATTATCTCTTCATTGTTCTTAAGTTTCTTTCTTTTGATGAAAAAAAGGAGGCATTGGATAGCGAGCAGATTAGTATTGTACTAGGTAAAAATTACGTTATCTCATTCCAGGAGAGGGATAGCGATATGTTCCAGTCTGTAAGGGAGCGTATAAGAAGTGGTAAGGGGAGAATGCGTACTCACGGGGCTGATTATCTCGCGTACGCGTTAATTGACTCAATAGTTGATAGTTACTTTCTGGTTTTAGAGAGATTTGGCGATAAAATTGGTGATCTTGAGGATGATATCCTGGAAAATCCTTCTGAAAAGGTAATAGAAAGGCTCCATCACTTTAAAAGAATAGCTATCTTTTTAAGGAAATCGGTTTGGCCGCTTCGTGAGGTTTTATCCTTTCTCGACAGACAGGAATCTAAAATAATCTCAAAGGCGACAAAGATATTTCTGCGCGACGTTTACGATCACACAATCCAGGTCATTGATACAGTGGAGTCATTGAGGGATCTTTTGGCGAGCATGATAGAGATCTACCTCTCAAATATCAGCAATAGATTAAACAGCGTAATGAAGACATTAACCATAATTGCCACAATATTCATGCCCCTAACCTTTATTACCGGTTTATATGGGATGAACTTCGAGATCATGCCTGAATTAAGATGGGGTGGTGGTTATTATGTAGTCTTGGGCATGATGTTCTTGATCAGTTCTGGAATGATCCTGATATTCAAAAGGAAGGGGTGGATGTAAAGATTACGGGGCAAGCCTTGTTTTTTTCCACGTCTTTCCACTTCGTGTATAAATAATCCTGTCATGAAGCCTATTGGGAAGCCCCTCCCAAAACTCAAATCTTTCAGGTATTAGAACAAAGCCTCCCCAGAATTCAGGCCTCGGTATATCTCTGCCACTAAATTTTTTTTCCACCTCAACGCACCTTTGTTCCAGGTATTCCCTGTTTGCAATCTCCCTGCTCTGTGTAGAGGCATACGCGCCAATCTGGCTACCACGTGGTCTGGAGGCCCAATATTTGTCCTCTTCTTTCGCTGAAAGCCTCTCAACAACCCCGTCAATCCGGACCTGCCTGTCAATGGGACCCCAGAAAAAAAGTATGGCACATCGCGGATTTTCTTTTATGACGTTTCCTTTCGCGCTTTCAAAATTCGTAAAAAACCGAAGCCCCTTTTCATTGAAACCCTTGAAAAGCATTATTCTAACAGATGGGACTCCGTTTTTGGTTGCGGTAGCCAATGAAAAGGCGTCCGCTTTTTCAATATTTCTTTTAACGGCCTCATCAAACCATT
>MGRR01000040.1:12109-14366 GCA_001798265.1 Deltaproteobacteria bacterium RIFCSPHIGHO2_12_FULL_43_9 | reverse complement strand
GGGTCGGGCTTAAGACTACTTTTTGAAATCATGAGAATATTTCTCCTAGTTTTTCGATTATGTCCGTAGCAGAGATTAAATCCATTGCCTTGGACGTGTGAACCCTTGTTCCCCATTTCATGGTTGCGGGGTCCCTTTTTAAAATTGTTTTTACCGCGTCAGGAAATCTATTTATCAGGTACTTATTGGCCATGTATGGGCCCGTGATCTCGGGCGGGGCAACCGCGTAAAGTCCGATAACCGGTTTATTCGCGGCTACAGCTAAATGGATGGCTGCGGTATCTGGAGATATGATGGCATCCGCCTTCTCAATCAACGCAGCAAGTTGTTTTATGGTTGTTTTACCGATTAAATTCGAAATACCCCTTGCTACTTCAGATGTAATCATCTTCCCAATTTTGACCTCTTTCTGGTTGTCTCCCCCAGTCAAAATTATGTGCAACTTCCATCTTTTTTGTGCTTCTTTTATCACCTGGATATATTTTTCAATCCCCGGGGTCCTTTCATCCTTGCTTGCGGAGGGATTGATAAGCAATATTCTTGAACCTATAGCCTCCACAAAAATACTGGCCCACAATCTCTCCTCTTCAATTGGTAGATTCCATTCAACAACTCTCTGCTTAATGCCAATTTCTTCCAGAAAAGAGAAGTAACTATCTAAATGATGTTGCCTGGGATGATGTGTGATGCGTTGAGTTGTAAAAAGATGCTGAAAGTCCCTGGCACGGACAATGTCAAAACCGATCTTAATAGGGGCATTGATTAATGGGTAGATTAAATTCGCTCTCCAGCTTGCCTGCAGAGCAAGAAGGCAATCAAATTTTCGCGTCTTTAGCGTTTTGTATAGGTCAAAGTAAGGTTTTAGTCCATGGGCTTTTTTAAAAACAATGAATTCCACCCCCGGCAATCCCTGGAGAAATTCAAAACCTGCGGAAGAGATAATCCAGGTAATGTTGGCATCGGGCAGAAATCTTTTGATCGAATTGACCACTGGCACGCAAAGGGTCACATCCCCGAAGGCGGAGAGTCTTACGAGGCAGATATTTTTTATTTCTCGCTTATTATTTTCCAATAGCCTTTCCTACTCCTCTTGGGTCGGCAACGGCGATTAAGTGTGTGCCCTCCCTTGCAACCAATTGGATATCGCATCCCAGAGGTTTTTCAGTAATATTATATCCCTTGTCAATTAAGGATTTTTCAACCTTTGTGTTGAGATAGGGGGGCTCAACAAATATTGTGTCAGGCATCCATTGATGATGGTATCGCAACGCCGCAACGGCATCTTTATACGTAAGGTTATAAGCCAATTTGTTTTGAATTACTAATGTTACACAAGTAATAATTCTTGTTCCTGACGGTGAGCCCAGGGAGAAAAAAGGCCTGTTGCCTTTATCAAAAACGATTGTTGGAGACATGCTTGATAGGGGGCGTTTGCCAGGGGCAATTAGGTTGTTACTACCACCAATCGCTCCGAACATATTAGATGCCCCAATTGAGGCCGCGAAATCATCCATTTCATTGTTTAGGATAATTCCAGTACCAGGCACAACCACACCAGAACCGAGCCACCCATTTATTGTCTGTGTGCTTGTAACAACATTGCCTTCCTTATCCATAATCGAGAAATGCGTTGTCTGATTAGATTCATGACCTTTTAACGATACCTCTTGCAGTTCACTTGATGGTCGTGCCTTTGGGGTTATCTCATTCGCGATTTTTTTTGCGTAATTTTTATCTATCAAAGTCTCAATTGGAACCTTTACGAAATCTGTATCACCTAAATATTTCGCCCGGTCCGCAAAGGCTCTTTGCATTGCAGCAGCGGTAGTATGAATATTTTCGGTGGAATAAGGTTTGCCACGCACTTTTTTCTCTTCGAGAATATTTAAAATTTCAATGACATGGACTCCGCCCGAACTTGGTGGGGGCATGGAAACAACCTTATAACCCAGGTAAAAACCGCTGACGGGCTTTCGCCAAACAACCTTATAGTTATTCAGATCTTTTTCTGTAATTAAACCACCCAGTTTTTTTCCCTCGGCAATGATTGCTTTAGCAATGGTGCCTTTATAGAAACCATCTCCCCCCTTTTTGGATATTAGGTCCAATGTCCTGGCTAGGTCGTTTTGAACTAAAATCTCACCAGCCTTTTTGGGGGAGCCATCGTTGTGTAGAAAAATCTTTGCCGAAGATGGATATTGTTGGAGTAAATCTTTTTTCGCATCTATTGCGTTGGCAAGATGTTCGTTTATTTTGA
>MGRR01000040.1:6993-12031 GCA_001798265.1 Deltaproteobacteria bacterium RIFCSPHIGHO2_12_FULL_43_9 | reverse complement strand
CGGAGAATATTCCCTCTGTAGACTTACCATCAATTATTTTCCCGTTTTTATCGAGAAAGAGTTTTTCATCTGCCTTAAGTGGGGCTCGTTCCCTGAAATCTACGGCAAATGTCTGTAGGCTTCTTGCGTCATAAATCAAAATAAATCCGCCACCACCAATACCTGTTGACTCTGGTCTCTCAACACTGATGGCAAATGAGACCGCGACAGCGGCATCAACGGTGTTACCACCCCTTTCAAACATAAGCGCGCCAGCCCTCGAGGCTGCTTCACCCTGTGTTGCGATTACAAAGTTATCACCCGTTGCGATTTGATCTTCTCTCCAGGAGGAAATTGTTGGCAGGTTTTGAGTGCATGAAAAGGTAGAAAAGAGAAAAGAGAATAAAAGAAATACGAAGGAAAGCCTTTTGAAAATACGACAGATCACCAACCTCACCCCGGTCTGTTTGTTATCCCCCCCTTATTACAGCAATAGGTTTGAGTCTTGCAACCTTTGTGGCCTGCCCCCAAGCAGGATTAATTTAAAGGTCGATTTAATAGTATAACTGTTATACCATTAAATGGATGCGATTCAGCTGGGATGAAGCAAAAAACAATAAATTGAAAAAAGACCTGCGCTGCGGATTGAGTTTTGAGAAAGTAGTAACGCTTTTTGGCTATCGTTATTATATGGACCAAAGCAATGATGATCCAGAACAATTTCATGCGATTGGTTTCGTAGAAGATAGACTTATTACACTAATTTTTGAAGTTCGTTTCGATAAAGAAGGGGAGTACAATCATTTAATAACATATTGGCCTTCAACAAAAGCAGAAAGGGCATTATATGAAAAAGGGTAAAAAGAATAAAAAGATTAAAACTATTAGTATCGAGGAGGTTGAAACGGCCGCCCTTAAGGGAGAGGATGTTAATAGGTATTTTAGTGGCGGTAAGATGATGCCCCCACTTAAGGCGGAGTTACAGCGAGTAAATGTTGATTTTGGAATAAGAACACTTTTTGAATTAGACAGAATTGCATCTGATTTAAATGTGAGCCGGCAGGCAGTGATAAAACTCTTCGTTCAGCGGGAGTTGGACCGGCATTTCCTCGCCAAAAAAGCCAGGTGATGTCAACTTGAAGTAGTTAAGAGGGCACGCCCTTGAATCTCTCATCCACCCTATATTACAGCAACAGGTTTGAGCCTTGCAACCTTTGTGGCGAAACTGAGGTTGTGTACGACATCGACAATCGCATATTGTTTACTCTCTTTTTTACAGTAGATTGTTTTACGGAAAGGTCTGGTAAAATTAGCGATTGCATTTAAGCACCGAAAAACGTAACAATTCCAGTAAGGAAATCATTAGGTTGTGAGTATATAAAAATCAAACTAAGATTTAGAGAATATTTATGGATATAAAAAGTCTATTAGAGTTAGTACACGAGTTGCTAGATAATGCTTCTATTGATCATGCTTTAATAGGTGGCTTGGCTCTTGGAGCTTTGGGCTTTGAACGCTTTACAAATGATATTGATATACTAGTTGATGGTGATGACCGAGAAACTTTGAAAAATGTATTCGAAAAGGCAGGATTTACTGTTTTTAATGAAAACAAGGAGTTTATTCAATTTGCTGGCAAAGGACCCATTGATGTTATGTTTGCAAATCGTCCTCTGAGCAAAGAGATGTTAAAGCATGCATCAAAAATCAAGCATATTGGTATTAAATGTTTACTCGTTGAAGATATAATAGGGCTCAAAATACAATCTTTTGCAACTAATCCTAAAAGGGAACTACAGGAGAAGGCTGATATTCAAAAGCTAATTGAGCTTCATGATAATAATATCAATTGGGAGAAAGTGAAAAAGTATGCAGATATTTTTTCAAAATGGGAAGATATTCAATTTATAAGGAGGTTGATAAGAAAATGACCAACTTTCAAAAATTTTTAAAATGGCTAAAGGAAAATTGGGGCATTTTTGCAAAACAAGCCGCAAAAAGAAGAAAAATCAAAGCACTTCCGATGATGAAACTATAGCAATCAAGCTTATGGATTGTTTATTAACGCTGGTACACGCCCTTGAAGCTCTCATCCACCCTTTATTACAGCAATAGGTTTGAGTCTTGCAACCTTTGTGGCGAGAGCAAGGTTGTGTACGACATCGACAACTTGTTCAATATCTTTGTAGGCTTCAGGTGCCTCCTCAGCGAGCCCCTTGTTTGAAAAGCATTCCACGACGATCCCCTTAGCATTTAGTCTGTTTCGCAGCTCCTGTCCTGAGACCCTCCGCTTTGCCTCTGATCTGCTCATCGCCCTACCGGCCCCATGGCAGACCGTTCCAAATGTCTCATCCATTGCCTTCTTTGTTCCCTTAAGAATGTAAGAGGCTGTTCCCATGGAGCCTGGTATCAATACCGGCTGCCCAACGCTTCTGTAATCTGCTGGTACCTCCTGGAGTCCGGGGCCGAAGGCCCTGGTTGCCCCTTTTCGATGAACCAGAACCTCAGTTGGTTTTCCGTCGATGATATGGGTCTCCTTTTTCGCGATATTGTGGCAGACATCATAAAGGGTATAGAGGGAATTTTTGGCGCCAAAAATCAGCTCCCACTCTATACGGACATGATGCGCGATCGCGGTTCTGTTTGCCCAAGCGTAATTCGCGCTTGCCGCCATTGCTTTAAGATATTCCTCACCCTCTTTGCTGTCTGCCGGGGCGCAGGCAAGCTGCTTGTCTGGCAGAGAGAATCCGTAAGAGGGGAGTTTTTGAAGCATTGTTCTGACATAGTCTGTGCAGACCTGATGCCCAAGGCCCCTTGAGCCACAATGGATTAATACTACAACCTGATCTGGAAAGAGGTGGTATTTTTCAGCGGCATCTGGATCAAAGATCTGATCCACCCTTTGAACCTCCAGAAAGTGGTTTCCGCTCCCAAGTGTTCCAAGCTGGTCAGAACCGCGCCTTTTGGCTGTTTGGCTCACGTAAGATGCGTCAGCATTTTTAAGCCTTCCATTTTCCTCTAAATGCACCAGATCATCCTCGTTACCGATGCCATTTTTGATACACCATTCGGAGCCGGTATTTAGGACCCTGTCCATCTCCTTTTCCTTCAGGACAATTCTTCCACCCCGCCCGGCGCCGGAGGGAACAGCGCGCATCATCTGCATTGCTACTTCCTGTAGTCTTGATTTAGCGTCTTCGAAAATAAGATCTGATCTTAGCATCCTGACGCCGCAGTTTATGTCGTAGCCGACACCACCTGGTGATATTACCCCGTGTGGTAATTTTGTTGCCGCTACACCACCAATCGGGAAGCCGTATCCTTCATGCATATCGGGCATTGCAAGAACGTATTTGCACACACCAGGCAGAGTGCTCGTGTTTATTAACTGCAGGAGGGATCTGTCTTTACCGACAGCCTTCATCATTTCAGGTGAAACAATCGCGCGGGCCGGAACCCTCATCCCCTCGAATGAATCCTTGGAACACTCATAAACGTATCTTTTTTTTTCCTTAAAAGAATCTTTGATGTCGCTCATATTTTACACGTCAAAAATAACGGTTGCTTCCCATAAATCCGGTTTTGGATTTCCTATCTCCAAATCGTGATACGTGACACCCTTGATTACCAATTCAAATGAATCAACGCTATTTCCAATAAAGGTTCCAGATGCTTTTCGGTCCGATAACTCATCAAACTTAATTTTATTATATGCCTCTTTGTTAATATCACTATTAGTTAAAGCTTCACTTAAAACATTGATGAATATTTCCGTGAAATCATTTCCAGTAACCGAAAATTCCCTCTCTACTTTTTCGTCATTTTTTAGATTTCGCGGAGATGCCAATTCAAACATTCCCTCAAGAGCAGAATTCAGTAACTCATCCCTGTTTTTCCCGGAGACAAAAATTGCCGAATCAGCCATGTGAGATAAAAAGTTAAATGGAGGCATTTTTTATTGCTTTTCTAAAGCTTTTTTTGATAGACATCTTTACTCCAATTTGCAGATGGTTCCAATCTGTGATTGGCATATTCACAAAGTACATAATTAATTAAAGACTGATATGGCAATCCCATCTTCACTGCTAACTTCTTGAAATAATTAATTACTCTCGGATCAATTCTCATCGTTATGGCTGATTTGATATGTTTTAAATACTTAGGCTCAGCCTCCTTCATTTTCGAAAAATCATATTCTTTTTTCATTGTAATCTCCCAAATAATGTTTGTTTTTCTTTCTTTGTTGCTTTTCTGGCTGACATGACACGAATTTCAGTTCCATTCTCATTTTCGGAATGTACTACTATTAAAATTCTTCCTTTATTACTCAAGCCAATTGCCACATATCTATCTTCGTAATCAGAATGCTCAGAATCATAAAAAATTTTCAAAGGAATATTTTGAAAAATATTCAAAGCCTCCTCAAATGAAATGCCATGTTTTTTAATATTCGCTCTATTCTTGTTATCGTCCCATACGAATGATATCTTCATGGATATATGTACATTGTACATATAGTAGGGGGCCTGGTCAAATATTGCATGGACTGGCCGGTTTAGACTTAAAACAAGCAATTTTTGTTACGCGCCTACATTTATATCTTGGTATCTAGGCTTTGTTGCATAAATCACCTCGTCACCCCCAGCTGCGAAGCAGCGTCGGGGGTCTCCCCGAACGGATGCCATACGCCGCCTTCGGCGGCTTGGCATGACGAAATGGAATGAATTCCTATCTGCGATTGTTACTTTTTCCAGCGCTTAAATGCAATCATTCACTTTTGTTAGCTTTTCTAACTTTACGCAGCATAGGCTTCTTTTTCTATATTCCAACCTGGAAAAACTAATACCGCTGGATGAACCTTTAGGGCCTTCGCTAACATCTTTGCTCTCTCAACCCCCAGGTTAATTCTATTATTTTCGATTGCTGATATTGTTGCCTGTGGAATCCCAGTAATCTTTGCGAGTTGATTTTGACTCATCTCCTGTAACTCTCTAATAATCCTGACTGATTCCCCGATAGAAATATCAATCAGTTTTTTTGCTTTTCTAACCCCTTTTTT
>MGRR01000040.1:0-6824 GCA_001798265.1 Deltaproteobacteria bacterium RIFCSPHIGHO2_12_FULL_43_9 | reverse complement strand
TGCATACTTGGTGGCGGGTGAGGTTAGGGGGACATCGGTTAGAACTGTTGGAGGGTAGAAGGCCCCTTCAGATTTTGGAATCTCGCCACCAAGTATGCATTTGGCACCCGAGGAGATGCTTCGTTTTACCTGTGAGCTTAAGGTGTCGCGTAGATCAAACCTGGCGAGAGGGCCTATGTTGGTAGATTCATCAAGTGGGTCTCCAACCTTGAATCTGGAGATCTCCTCCTTAAATTTTTCCTCAAATTTCTTTTTAACATCTTTTATTACAATAAATCTTTTGGCAGCGACACAACTTTGCCCAGAATTCAGAAGCCTGGCCTCTGCGCAAACCTTTGCGGCAAGATCTAGATCCGCGTCTTTAAGAATTATATAGGGATCGCTGCCACCCAGTTCTAGAACGCATTTTTTCAATGCCTTTCCCGCTTCCATGGCCACCGATCTGCCTGCCTCGGTGCTTCCTGTCAAAGAAACCGCTCTTATATAAGGGTTTTGAATAATTGCCGGTATATGTTTGTGTTCAATTAGGAGGGATCTAAAAATATCAGCAGGATAACCAGCCTTCTGAAAAATTGATTCGATCTTCAAGGCACAACCCGGGACATTCAGGGCGTGTTTTAGTACTACGGTGTTTCCAGCCATAAAGTTTGGCGCGGCATTTCGGAATACCTGCCAGAATGGGAAGTTCCATGGCATGATTGCAAGCACAATGCCGATAGGTTGAAAGGAGATGTAACTTTTTGTGGCGTCCGTTGGAACCTGCTCCGGTTTCAGGAAATCCTCGGCATTTTCAGCGAAGTATTCACAAACACGCGCGCATTTTTCAATCTCCGATCTCCCCTGCGTAACAGGCTTTCCCATTTCCATTGCCATCAGCCTCGCGCATTCCTCTTTTTCATCTCTTAGAACTATTGCGACCTTTTTTAAAAGGGCTGCGCGTTCTTTAAAGGAGCCCCTTTTCCAGTCAAGGTACGATTTATGCATTTTGGCGATGATATCTTGCGTTACTTTCAAGGAGTGAGATTTGTAGGTTTCAATTGTTTTTCCATTAAATGGATTTATTGATTTGATTTGCATTAGGGTCCTCCCCAAAAGAACCTAAGCAGTTTTTGCTTGGTCTTTTGAATCATGCCTTCGTTGGTCGTCCTCACGTTAGCGCCGCTTGCTAGCGTTTCGTCCTCCCGTCTTGGCCTGATTCAAAATCCGCCGCGCAAAAACTACTAGATCGTTTCATGAGTTTTGTCATTCCGGCGAAAGCCGGAATCTATAAAACTCGCGCTAGATCCCGACTTTCGTCGGGATGACAAAAATACGCAAAACTTATGAAACGATCTACTACCCACTTTATTTTGGGGAGGACCCTAGCTCTCTTTCAAAAAAATATTTTAGTTTTTCACGCGCGGTAGAAAGAGAGTGTATAGTATTTAGTTCCTCCCTAACCCTCTTTCCATTTCTGATCCCGGCTGTGTACCAGCAGAGATGTTTTTTAATATGACGCATTGTTATTGCCTCATCTTCCCTGAATTCGAGGGCGTAATTAATATGTTTTTCCAGGGTATCATATTTATCCTTGACTGTTGGAATTAGGGGCAAAGGAGTTCCATCCAGTGCGGCCCTGGCCTCCCGGAAAATCCAGGGGTTTCCATGACTCCCCCTTGCGATCATAATTCCAGCGCAATTTGTATCCCTTTTCATTTTAACTGCATCTTCTCCGCTCTTAACATCACCATTCCCAATTACAGGTATTTCCAGATTTTCCACCACCTTTGCGATTTCATCCCAGTCTGCCTTACCGCCGAATCTTTGCGACCTGCTTCGTGCATGCAGGGTCAGGAACTTTGCCCCGGCCTCCTGGCAGCGAAGCGCGATTCCCACCGGATCCCTTGAGCTTTCGTCCCAGCCACTTCTTATTTTTACAGTTACCGGCAGTGAGATTGCTTGAACTACAGATTTTATAATGTTTTCGACTAAAGTTAGATCTCTTAGGCAGGCTGAGCCACCGTTTGATTTGACTACTGTTTTACTTGGGCATCCGAAATTGATGTCTATAAAGTCCGGAGATAGGTTATGCTCAATCCATGTTGCGGCCTCAACCATGATCTTTGGATCTGATCCAAAGATTTGAGCACCGATTGGTCTCTCATCCTCATTAAATTTTAATGTACGAATATCCCTGTGTCCCCGGCATATCCTATCCGCGCTCACAAATTCCGTGAGAACAACATCTGCTCCAAACTTTCTGCAGATCCTTCTGAAAGGGGACTCAGTTACGCCAACCTGGGGTGCCAAGAATAGGGGCGTATTAACCTTATGAAACATATCCATGAGACTCATGATCTGTATTTGCTAGCATCTAAGGAATACAAACTGCAACTCCTATAGCATGGCTATGGATAATATTGTTATCTATTCATGAATTCCATGACAGAGTCATATTCCCTTTGGGCATAAATAGGAAACTGTTTCACAAAATCCACTTTTTTCAGATTTCCGAGAAGCCATTTGGCCTCCCTTAATGCCCCATCAACATTGTCATTATCCTTATAAAACATGAATAGATAGTAGTGGGGTAGGTGATGTTTATCTTTGCGGATTTTATTGACCCTTCTTAAATATTTTTCAGCAGGTAGAGGGCCACTTTCAATTTCGAGATATTTCTCCGGTACTTTATGATAGAGCCTTCCGAGGGCCATATATATTGCGCCACCCCTGTATATTGAATATATCCTACGGGCCCTATGAAGCATCGCCTCCACCAGGGCAGGTGTTTTTGTAAGCGCACGGTTATTTTCAATCAATTTGAAAATATTATACTTGTATTGCTGATGCATGCTGCTAACCCATGAGCCGAGATTTGTTGCTGCCCAGAAGAGTCCATCCACCAGGTTTTGGTTGTATTCAAGCGAGGTTGAACCACTCTTTTTACCCAGATCAAAATAGTAAATCCTTGTTTTAAGATCATCCAAAGAAAGTACGTCACCCTGGAAATACCTTAGCTCCGAAATCTTGGAAAAGAGTCTGGCGTATTTATTACATAACCCCCTCGGATTCAAAGATTTTCTGCCGCTACCAATATAACATTTATGGGTATTTGCAGTTGGCAAAGAATTAATAATTTCGTAGGTTAATTGAACGCCCCTTTCAAGCTCATCAGGGCTTACCTCTCTGTTAATTATTATCTCTTCGATCCTATTTATATTTTTTATAATCCAGCCCTCTTCTCCCATAGTGCTGGTTTTTGTAGCACTCTTCTGACTACTATCTGAAAATAGATCCTTTAAAGGGGTATTAGACGCATCTTGGGCGTGAGGAGGAATATACTCAGAGCCTATCTCTTCTATGCCTATGGTCTCTTCTTCTCCCTTCTCCCCACAACCACCTGAGAAGAGTAATAGTGTAGAGAGAGAGAGGATTAATAGAAAGAGGTTAATCCTTATGAAACCTGGCTTTATCATGCCCGCACGCCTGAAACAGCCTACTTCTCCCTTTAGTAGCTAAAAAACCTGCAAATAGCAGGCCTTATTGGGAAATCAGGTTTTTCAAAGGGTTAAGCCAAATCAGGCATAAGATTAAACGTGAAAACTGACAATTTATGTCGTTTTATTGCCCATACTGTTGTTCAAACGTTAAGATTCCATCCTTATGCTTCTCCGCTGCAGTTCCATTCATCTCCCGGCGGGTTGTTGTGGGGTATTTCCTTCTGAAATTCTTGTTTAGGATGATCCTTTTAACATTTTTGGCGTAATGTTTAGCATGGGGTATGCTGAATGTCCCCTTCTCATCATCGCTGTAGAGTGCGAATAGATAAAATTTTGGCATCTGAAGCTTGTTACCATGTACGGCATATGAAGTTTTATCCACTTTGCCAGCCGCGAGCGCATCTGCTTTTCTCAAGCAGTTTTTAGCCTCTGTAAGTTTATCCTCTTTGCTGGCAAAACCGATCATGTCGGTTGGAAGCTTATGATAAGCGTGGCCTAGTGATACATAAACCTCTCCAAGGTCATCTTTATCTTCATTATTGGATATACAGTCTGAATCTCCGGATCTGCGTCCAAGGGAGAGGGCATATTTTAAGGCACCTATAATTTTACGGGGCGCACTGCTGAGTTCATTAATCTCTCCTTCTGACAGGTTGTACCACTTGGCAGGGTCTCCTGGGTACAAGGCGTCCATGGTACTTAACCATCCACCCTTGTTATTTGCGTACCAGAGTTGAACATCGATGTTGTGTTTATTATATTCCTTTGCCTCCTCGGCTATCTCTATCCCTTTCTTAAATAGATCAATTTTGTCTTGAAAAGCATCATCAGGTTCAATCAGCTCAGCTTTAAAGTAGTAAACCTGCGATATTTTGGAGAGAATCTCCGCATGTTGATTACATGGGCCTAGAATAAAATCCTTATCGTTTACGCTTCCTTGACACTCTGCCTTGGAGACATTCTCAACTGTTTTTAAAAGTGTTTTTAATAATTTTGCGGCCTTGTTTAGATATTCTGGATTGCGCTCGGAATAATCAATCAGTTCTTCGGCCTTGTTCCACGCTTTTAGCGCTGGGGTCTCCCTCACTATGTTCTTACCCGATGGATCGTCGGATTGTGCCTCCCTGGGGCCCCCAAATAGATCCTTCGCGGTCGGCTGTTTAGATTTTCTTATATTTGTCGGAATATCCTCGGAGTTAAACTCATCTTCATCCTCCTCGTCGTCGGTACCTTGACCGCACCCCGTGAGGAGTAGAGAGGAAAAAAGGAGAATGGAGGCAAGGGTTAGCCATGAGATTAGCAACCCCTTTCTCTTGAAGGGCATAGGACTATTTAGCATGTATACTAGTGTGTTCATTCTTAGTTCTCCCTTTCTCTCTGTTTGGGTATTACTGCAAAGGCTAGGCCGTTTGAAAAGGCAGTGATTTCAGGTAGATACATATAATCTACCCCCTGAAATCCCAAATAATGGTGACATTTCAGGGCACACACTATTTGTAGAACTTGATCCCAGATCAGATAGGATGTCAAGCGGCGTATAGTTCCAATAATACTTTTATGCTGAGTGGCTGTTTGCGCGTAGCATATTATGGCGTTATTAGCTGAAATTACTAGTGAATTATCACTTACAGAAGATACCCCAATAGTGGCAATTTTCGACACTGTGATGGGATAAAGATTTCTGATCCTAAACATATAAAACACCTAAAACGGAGTCGACACTAATCTAGATTTTTGGTTTTGGCAATTGGAAAAGATTACATGGGTTTATTCTGTGGGTCTTTCCCGAATTTAGTGGAACCTGACTATCGTCGGTAATATGAAAAAGCGGTCTCCTTCCGGCGAACCGGTAAGCAAGTGCTATAATCCATGTTTTATGGATTAAATTTGAGTCATCTTTGCAAAGGAGACCCGTACATGTACGACAATTATATAGCATTAGATTGGGCAAATTCAAATATGGCAGTTGCAAGATTATCAAAGGAAAGTGAACGAATTCATTGTAACGAAACCAGGTCAAGCGTAGAGGATTTGAGGTTTTATTTGGATAATTTAAGAGGCAGTAAGATTTTGACGTTTGAAGAGACCACAACGGCTCAATGGCTTTATACGGAGCTTAAGGGGTCAGTGGATGAGATTTTAGTTTGTGATCCATATCGCAACAAGTTGTTAAGCGAAGGTGCGAAGACAGATAAAATTGATTCAATTAAGTTAGTGCACCTTCTAAGAGCGAATCTTCTGAAACCTGTTTACCACAGCGGGGAAGTATTTGTTGAGATCCGAAAACTCGTGAGTGGATACAACGATTTGGTTCAAGAAGGCGTTAGACTCAAAAACCAGCGTTCAGCAATCTTTAGAGCTGAAGGAAAGCCTGATATAGACGTCAAAGCTAGTTCTACTTTTGGAAATATAGTTCTAACCAGTATTGGGAAAAGAATAGAGTTATATGAGGAAGAGAAGGAGGCTCTAGAAAAAGAATTTGAAAAGATTGTTAAGAAGCATTCTATAGTTCGCCTAATAGATGAGATTCCAGGCATAGGCCCAATAGGTGCCGTTAAGGTTGCATCTATTGTAGTAAACATGGATCGTTTTCCACATCGAAATAATTTTCTCTCATACTGTGGATTAGTAAAGTTAAGTAGAATGAGTGGTGGGCGAAGCTACGGTGAGAAACTAGCTCGTCATCGTAAAGATCTAAAATCAGTTTTTAAAACAGCATCATTAAGTGCAGTAAAAAACGAGAATGAGTATCGTGATTATTATTTGTGGTTAATGAAAACCAGGAATTATTCTGAGAGAAACGCCAGGCACGCGGTAACGCGTAAAATAGCAATTACTGTGTTTGGTGTGATGAAGTGCAAAAAGCACTATAACCAATTAAATTTAGGAGTGTTTAAAGATAATATTTTTAAAAATAATTAGGCCGTAGGTCGTTAAAGCTCAAAAAAAGTTGAAGCGATTAAATTACCTACAGGGGTGGAGCGGACTCATTCAGGATGATAGCACTTAGTTGCTTTTTTCGTCGGTTAGCCCCCACCATATTCCTGAAATTATCATAGCACCGGTTCAAGCCGGCTGACTCAGATAGACGCATTCGGAATACCTAAAAGATAATGAAAGGTAATAAAGCGGAAGAAGAAAATGAGCAAACGAAACCCACAGGCTCAATGTAATGGAGTCCTCCAAGCCAAGAAAAAACTTTGCTACGGGGGGTGGGATAGGTTTACTCTTGACTTTCTTTTTCATAGACATCCTGAGCCGAAGGCGAAGGATCTCCTGCTAAATTGTGAAGAGATCCTTCGCCTTCGGCTCAGAGCCTGTCCTGAGCATCGAAGGAATGACGCT
>MGRR01000039.1 GCA_001798265.1 Deltaproteobacteria bacterium RIFCSPHIGHO2_12_FULL_43_9 | reverse complement strand
CGTGCGTGGAGATTCCTCGCTTCGCTCGGAATGACGTGAACGTCATTGCGAGCGGAGCGAAGCAATCTGTTTGGAGAGATTGCTTCGTCGGCCCTCCGGGCCTCCTCGCAATGACGGAAACGCTCGGAATAACCAGTAGTAGTCGATAAAGAGGTCTGATTGCGTCTATGATCATCATCTTTGGAAGATTTCTCTCGTCAATCGTCTTAACCATCTATTCCTACAGCGCGCTCTCTCCGGCTCTATACATCAGCCAGCCTGTTATACGTCAGGGGGAGTTCATTACGGTTAGCCTAACGCTACCAAAATCTTTTAAAACGTTGGATGGAACATTCTTTGGCAGAAAAATTAAATTCTTTAAAACAGATACTTCTAATAAATATCACGCGCTCATAGGGGCAGATGTTATCGCGGCACCGGGGATTCATCCCCTGGAGGTTAATGTTAATTATGTGGACGGAAAGTCATATTCATCAATAGAGATGATATTTGTCCAGGAGGGTAATTTTAGGAAAGAGAATCTGAAGTTTGGAAGAAAATCTGACATTGAAGAAAAGGTGAAAAAAAGGGTCTATAATGAGTGGGTTATGATGCAATCTATTCTGGCATCGGGAAAAGAGCGGCGGCTGTGGAAAGGGGAATTCATTTACCCAATAAATGGGAAAATAACCAGCGGATTTGGAAACCAGAGGATATTCGATAAAGAGCTTCAGACAGTGCATACCGGGGTAGACTTCAGGGCACCGATTAGAACTCCAGTAAAGTCCCCTAATAATGGGAGAGTGGCGTTTGCGGGAAAATTATATTACTGCGGAAATACTCTATTAATCGATCACGGGGCTGGTCTTTTTTCACAATATTGTCACTTACATTCTTCAAAAGCGAAAAATGGAGACATGGTGAAAACCGGAGAAATAGTAGCTTTTTCAGGGAATAGTGGAAGAACCACAGGCCCCCATCTTCATTGGGCAATACATGTAAATGGCGCAAGGGTTGACCCAATGTACGTTAAAAAGTATTCGGCGGTAGTGTTGCCAAGGGGGTTGGCTAAAGAAGCTATTAAACAAGAAGAGCCCGTAATCTGATACCCTATTAAGTGGACAAAGTAGGCACCTCTATTTAATTGACAATATTCTGTATGTTAATAGAAAATATGGTTGTGCGTCGGTGTTTTCCTTGGAAGGAGAATCGACATGAAGAGAGCTCTTGCCTTTTTTCTGGTTGTTTTTCTTGTAAATATCGGATCTACCTGGGCTTCTACCCGTGTGGATTTTGTTGGTAGATTTGAAATTACCGCCGAGACATTTCACAAAGATGTTGTCCCAGGAGCAATTCAACTATTTTTTGAGATCAATGATGAGACAGCAGAGAAGACATTTACTCAGATCAAATTAAGTCTGGATAAAGAGGTTAAAGGTAATTTTTTCTATTTATCCAAGGAACAGTCTCTGGTTTCAAGAATTAACCAGGATCGTTCTGCCGGGCTTGCCACCGCGTTTAAGCTCGATGGCCCCCCTCACAAGTGGTACTACGTGTTTGTAACAGAGTCCTCCAGGTTTTCTCCAAGATTTGATGGCACTTTTTACAAAGTGAAAGATGAATTAGCAAATATTTTAACTCTGCTAAACGCGGAAACTCTGGTCATCCCGGAAGAATGGAAAAACGTAGGAACAGTTACCCTGTTTTCTCTCTAATAACATTGAGGCAGTCAGGTCACTGGCTTTTATGTATATATGGGACTTTAAAACACAGTCATTGCGAGGAGGCCGAAGGGGATCCTTCACTGCGTTCAGGACAGGCTCCGCAATCTCAACGCGGAGATTGCTTCGCTACGCTCGCAATGACGGCATTAAGAGTCCACTAAAACTGACTAATACCCTCATCATCTTTACCATTTTCTTTTTTTATTCTTTCGGCCTTGACCAGCTCAATCACCCTTTTGCTTGCCCTGACAATGGTAAAACGCCAACCCTCGGTAGAACAAAACTCCCCCTCTTTTGGTATGTGTCCAAATTTGGTTAGTAAAAATCCGGATAAAGTCGCATAGTCTCCCTTTGGAGGAGTCCAATTCAATAATTCGCCGGCCTCATAAATATCCATTTTGGCATGCAATAAATAAACATCCTTTTCCAGCTCTCTGAATAACTTAGGTATGTAGTCATATTCATCCTCAATTGTACCGACAACCTCTTCTATTATATCTTCAAAGGCGATTACCCCTTCCGCACCACCGTATTCATCAACAACAATAGCCATTCTCTGCCCCTCTTTTTTCATGACTAGCAAAAGGTCATCAACCGGTTGATTTTCTGGAGCGTATAGCGCGGGTTTCATGTGCAAGGAGACCGTTTCCTCCAGATTAGCACAGCCCAAAAGGTCATAACTGAATAATATACCAACGATATTATCAATACGTTCTCTATAAACCGGAATTCTGGAATGCCCGGTTCGATTTACGATATCCACCGCCCGGCTTATAGGAGAATTTTCACTGATTGCGTCAACATCAATCAGGGGAAGCATCAATTCTCTCACCGTGGTTCTGGTCAATTCAAATATGCGCCCAATTAGAATCTTCTCTATTGCTTTTAGATCAGATTTTGGGCCGGTTGTTTCAAGAAGCAATTTCAATTCTTCTTTCGTAGGTACTAATTTAGCCTTCCTGCTTGGAATATTAAATATTTTCCCCAAAATGTTGATATAGCCTTCTACAAGCCAGATTATTGGCCCTAATATTTGCCCCACCCAATAGAGCGGGGTAACAACAGAAGCAGCAATGGAATTGGCCTTTTGTTGGCAAACACCTTTGGGAACAATTTCACCAAGAATTAAAATAACAGGGGTCAAAATTAGCAATGAAACCAACTCACTGTATTTATCCGGGATAAACTTTAACAGAAAGAATGTGGAAACCGCCGCGACTGTAATAACCATTATATTTGTACCAATTAAGGTGGTAATCAGAATTCTTTCTGGTCGTTCAATTGCCTTTAAATATGTCCTTGCCCTCAAATCTCCTTGTTGAGCGCGGTGCCGCATTCGGACCTTGTCGGCGGAAACAATGGCCATTTCCGAGCCCGAGAAAAAGGCCTCAACACATAAACATAGAAAGATAATTGCTATCGGTATAATAAGATCAACTAACATTTGACCTCTTCCGTTCTTCCTGCCCAAGGGCTCCGAAAAGCTCTTCTAATATATCGTCCATTGTTACTATTCCCAGGATCTGATTTTGCATATCCACCACAACCGCCAAATGGGTTCTCTGACTTCTAAATTCCTTGAACAACCCTTCAAGCGTTTTATCCGGGGTAATGAAAAGTGGTTTGTTGACAATGTCTATCGGAGGTTCAGCATTTACGTCTTTTATCTTCAGTAATTCTTTTGTATGTAGAATTCCTATTATGTTATCCGGGCTATCTTTATAAATAGGTATTCTTGAGAAGGAATACTCCTTTATCTTTTTAATCATCTCATTAACAGTCATGCCTTGCGGGAGAGAGACAACCCTTTCTTTAGGCGTCATTACCTGTGATACCGTTGTGTCTCCGAATCTAAAGACATTAAAAATCATCTTCTGCTCTTCTGTTCCTATAACCCCTTCCTCCGCGCCAGCCTGAACAAGTACCTTTATATCCTCTTCTGTAACATCTTTTGCTGTTTCAGACGTAGAACCGGCAATCAGTGAGATTAATTGCCCGCTGATTGCTGCGAAAACACTTCTTATGGGCGAAAGAACGGTATAAATGAATCTAAGCAGTAGTGTGTTGATCCTCACAAATTCCATTGGAAACCGAACCGCCATTGTTTTAGGAGTAATATCTCCAAAAATCATAATCAAAGGGGTACTTGTGGCTAACGTATACAATGTAATGGTTTCCCAGGAAGCATCTGGTAACAGATGAGAATAAAACGAGGTAATAAGAATTGTCGTCAAAAGATTTACAATCTCATTGCCCATCAAGATTGTTACCAGGGTTCTTCGCGGTCTTGTCAGGAAAAAATCCACCAGCTGGTGGATATGTGGCGAAAATTTTCTGAAATGCTGAACCTGAAGTCTGCTTAATGAAAAAAGAGAGGTTTCAGAGCTTGCGAAAAATGCAGAGAGGCCCAGAAGAATAACTATTCCAATCCATATTGAAGGATTTGTGTCCACGATTTTTAAGCAGCTCTGGGGATGCTAGTTCTTTTCTTGGCTTCCTCTTGTTGTTTCTTTTCCCGCTTCAACCCTAAATCCTCAACACCCTCGACTACAATCTTTGGCAAAAGGGCGGCAGCTAAGACATCATCAACTGTTTTAGACAACACAAACGTTAACTGATCCCTGACCTCTTTGGGAATTTCCGGAATATCCTTTTGATTGCGAAAAGGGATAATAATTGTCTTAATATTCTGTCTTGCAGCGGCCAGGCATTTCTCTTTAACGCCCCCTATTGGAAGAACCTTGCCCCTTAATGTTATCTCTCCGGTCATTGCTACGTCCTTCCTGGTCGGGTGATCTGTCAATAATGATATGATTGCCGCCGCCATTGTAACACCCGCCGACGGACCATCTTTAGGAATTGCCCCCGCGGGAACATGCACGTGAATATCATATTTTGCAAACATTCCCTCATCAATACCAAGCTTCCTGGCATTGGATCTGGCATAAGAGAGCGCGGCCTGTGCCGATTCTTTCATAATCTCTCCAAGCTGCCCGGTAAGGGTGAGCCCACCCTTCCCTCTCATTTTTGTTGCTTCAACATATAAAATCTCACCACCATACTGGGTCCACGCGAGTCCTGTGGCTATTCCTACCTCATCCCTCTCCTGCTCTTCCTCCCTCAGGAATTTTTGTGGTCCAAGATACTCTTCAACATCCTTGTCAACAACAACCTTATTTACTCCCTCGGTGGTGAACTTCCTTGCAACCTTTCTGCAAATGGAAGCAATCTCTCTCTCAAGGTTTCTTAAACCCGATTCACGTGTATACTCTTCAATAATCTGTCTGATTGCTGTATCCGTAAATTCTATCTTGTCCGCGGTTAGGCCATTTTCTTCAACCTGTTTTGGTACCAGGTACCTTTTGGCGATTTTCAATTTATCCTGTTCCGGATATCCGGCAAGCCTTATAATCTCCATTCTGTCCTTGAGCGCTGAAGGAATTGGATCTATCAGATTCGCGGTTGCGATAAACATCACGTTGGAAAGATCAAATTCCAGATTCAGATAGTGATCCCTGAATGAGTGATTCTGTTCCGGATCAAGAACCTCGAGTAAAGCGGATGATGGATCACCCCTGAAATCTGCTCCAAGTTTATCAATCTCATCGAGCATGAAGACCGGATTATTTACACCTACCTGTTTTAATCCCTGAATAATCCTTCCGGGCAACGCTCCAACATAGGTTCTTCTATGCCCCCTTATTTCGGCCTCATCTCTCACTCCACCAAGGGAGATTCTTGTAAACTTTCTTCCCATGGCGTGCGCAATGGATCTACCCAAAGATGTTTTTCCGACACCCGGGGGGCCACAGAAGCATAAAATTGGTCCCTTCATTTTATTTTTTAGCTGTCTTACGGCGAGAAACTCAAGAATCCTCTCTTTTACTTTTTCCAAATCGTAGTGATCCTGATCAAGAATCTCTTTCGCCCTGTTTAAATCATAATTATCGGTTGTCTGTTTCGACCATGGCACCTCAATCATCCAATCAAGATATGTTCTTATAATTGACGCCTCAGTGGCATCGGGATGCATCCGGTCGAGTCTGGTTAATTGTTTTAGGGCTTCTTTTTTCGTCTCCTCGGGCATGTTCGCAGCTTCAATCTTATCTCTAAGTTCATCTATCTCATCCTGTTTTCCATCCTGCTCACCCAATTCATGCTTTATTGTCCTGATTTGCTCCCTTAAAAAATATTCCCTCTGTGAGCGAGTCATCTCGTCCTTGGCCTGAGATTTAATTTTTTCCTGCATCGCTATAACTTCAATCTCTTTGGATAAAAGATCGTAAACCTTGCTCAGACGCTCTATTACATCAAGGGTTTCTAAGATCTGTTGCGCCTCGTCAACCTTAAGTCCAAGGTTGCTAGCAATAAGATCTGCGAGTCTTCCCGGATCACGGATGTCATCTATTACCATTAATATGTCTGGAGCGAGGGCACGTCCAGCTCCAACTATCTTTTCAAGCTGCTCCTTTATATTTCTGACTAAAGCCTCAACCTCCAAACCCTTTGCAGTTATAGCCTTGTCCTGCAAAACCTCCAGCTTAACGGAGTAATATGGCGTTGTCTGGCTAAACTCCTTGATTTGCGCCTTTGATAAACCCTGTGCGAGAATTTTAATCCTTCCATCAGGCAATTTCCTCATCCGCATAATCATCGCAACCGTTCCAATCTTAAATATATCCTCCGGACCTGGATTTTCTTCAGTAACCTCTCTTTGGGAAGAGAGAAAAATTAACCTATCCTTTGACTGAAGCGCATCCTCAACGGCCTTAATAGATGATTCCCGCCCCACAAAGAGGGGGAGAATCATGTAAGGAAATACAACAACATCTCTAACCGGTAGCAGAGGAAGTACCTCTGGTATCTGAAGCTGCGACTGCGGAGGTTCCTGTAAATTCATCATTACCTCAATTGAAAGGATGGATAATTGCTGCTCCTGATTGTTTGATCGGATTTGGTGATTTGGAACTTAAGGAAAATAAATGATGGAAAGTGCCTATAATTTCAATATGTTAGGCTGAAAAATAATGGTAAAAATTGTTAAACTTTCCCTGACTCAATAAAAAGAAAAGAAATGTTAAAAACCCTCAAGCGTATATCTTCTCTTTAATCTCCTGGGTCTCCTTGCATTTGATACAGAGTGTGGTTACTGGCCTTGCCTCAAGCCTCTTTGCAGAGATTTCATCGCCACACTCCTCACAAACACCAAAATCCCCGTTTTCAATCTTTTTTAGGGCGTGTTCAATCTTTTGGAGAAGCACCCTTTCCCTATCCCTAAGTCTGAATATTACAGACTGGTTGATTTCCGCCGAGGCATGATCGATTTCATCAGGAAGATCGTCAACACTTAATTGCAGATCCTCCTCCTTGCTTTTTTCAGAGCTTTGTAACAGGCGCCTTCTTTGCTCAAGCAGAATTGCTTGAAATCTATCCAAGGTTTTTTTGTTCATAAAACACACCCTCCTTCTCAGCCATAAAGAGAAAACAATTGTCTAAAAAAATGGACAGGGAGTTACTTTACGAACAACGCATTACATCTTCTAACGAGTGGAGAATCTAGCATAAAATCAAAAAGAATTCTAGACAAAAGTTATTGTACAAAAAAGAGTCATTGCGAGCACCTTCCGTCATTGCGAGGAGCCTCGTCATCCTGAGCGCAGCGAAGGATCTCTCCGTCATTGCGAGGAGCCAAATGGGATCCTTCACTGCGTTCAGGACAGGCTCCGCAATCTCGCGCGTTGAGATCCCTCGGCTTCGCCTCGGGATGACGTTTTCGTCATTGCGAGCGAAGCGAAGCAATCTCACGGA
>MGRR01000038.1:6828-7503 GCA_001798265.1 Deltaproteobacteria bacterium RIFCSPHIGHO2_12_FULL_43_9 | reverse complement strand
TTGACCTATCACCTCGGCAACAACCCGCCTAAGTAAAAGATCTTCTTCTTTACTGTCATCCCCCTCTTTTTTATCGGATCGAAGCCCGAGTTTGCGCCCCAGATCAGCTAATCTCTCCGCCTCTGCCGGCGGCAGTGGCCTGACACCTCCTAATTGAGTGGCGTAAAGTAAAACCTCGGCGGCATGTTCAATAGTTTCCAGGATGTTGTACGCCTGCGCCAGATCCCTTCCAACAGTAATTGATCCATGCCTATCTAAAATCAACGCATTGTGATTCTTGATCAGCTCGCCAATGGCCTCTGGAACCTCAGCTGTCGTAGGTGTGGCATATGGAGCAATTGGAATATCACCAAGGGAGAGGATTACCTCTGTTAGTGCAGGAATTGAGAGGCTCTTTCCGGCAACGGAAAATGCGAGGCATACCCGGGGATGGGCGTGGACTACCGCGGAAACATCTTCCCTCACCTCATAGACCTTAAGGTGCATTTTAATCTCCGACGACGGCCTCCCCCTTCCCCTTAAAACATTCCCTTCCAGATCGGTTACAATCAACTGATCCGCGGTTAGGTGTCCTTTTGGAACACCACTCGGTGTAACCAATAATGTGGAGCCTGAAAGACGTACCGAAACGTTCCCATCTGTGGATGCAATGTACCCCCCCTCGTACATCCATCT
>MGRR01000038.1:0-6820 GCA_001798265.1 Deltaproteobacteria bacterium RIFCSPHIGHO2_12_FULL_43_9 | reverse complement strand
CAACCATCTCTTTTCGCATTGCCTGTTCATTTGGCATGTATGACTTAATAGTCTATGGCTCTCCTTGAGTAAAGGGGTTACCACGTCGTTCCGAGCCCCCCTGTCATCCCCGTGAAAACGGGGATCTAGATTCCCGCGTCCGCGGGAATGACAAATGACGGGATAGATCCCGGCTTTCGCCGGGATGACATGGTTACGGGGATGACATAGGGGCTTTTCAAAACCGGAAAGACGGGGTAGTCTGGCTTGGATTATCTTTTTTGCAAAAGGTGGTTTATGGAGTTCTTTCTTGATACTGCCAATGTTGAAGAAATCAGAGAAATTGCTGCTCTCGGCATATTGGATGGCGTAACAACCAACCCCTCTCTGGTCGCGCAAAGTGGCAGAGATTTTCATGAGGTTGTTCATGAAATCTGTGAAATTGTGGATGGTCCTGTAAGCGCGGAGGTGATCAGCACCAATGCAGAGATGATGATAGAGGAGGGGCGAACATTAGCGGGAATCCATAAACATGTGGTCGTAAAATGCCCCTGTACTCCGGATGGATTAAAGGCATGCACGTTTCTTTCAGATCAGGAGATTCCTGTAAATGTCACACTCGTTTTCTCACCCGTGCAGGCGCTCCTGGCCGCAAAAGCCGGGGCAGCATATGTGAGTCCCTTTATCGGTCGCTTAGATGATATTTCACAAATCGGTATACAAATAATCGAAGATATCAGAACCATATTTGATAATTATGATTTTGATACGGCGATTCTTGCCGCAAGCATCAGGCATCCGGCCCATGTATTAGAGGCTGCGCTGGCTGGCGCGGATGTTGCCACGATTCCCTATAAAGTGATGAAACAACTATTTAAACATCCACTTACGGATAGCGGGCTATCTAAATTTTTAAAAGACTGGAATCAACAGAAGGTATGATGGACTTTTCTCTATCAGAAGAGGGGAAAGCCCTCCGGGATACTGCCAAACAATTTACGGAAAAGGAGATCATCCCTGTAGCCGCAGAATACGACAGGAATGGCACCTTTCCACATGACGTTTATAAAAAAGCCCACAAGGTTGGTTTGATGAATTTTGCTATCCCCGATAAATATGGGGGCATTGGCCTCACGGTGCTAAATGCCACCGTTGTTATTGAAGAGCTTGCCAGGGGATGCGCAGGCATCACAACATCCCTGCTTGCGAACGATATGGCAAATTACCCAATAATTTTATTTGGTACCGATGAACAGAAAGAGCGCATATTAACGGAATATACGAAAGAATTAATATACGGCTCATTCAGCTTGACAGAGCCCGAAGCTGGTTCTGATGTGGTGGGCATTAAGACTGCGGTTAAAAAAGATGGTGATTACTATATTATATCGGGAGAAAAGTGCTTCACAACAAACGCAAACTATTCTAAATATATTACAGTTTTTGCAACCATGGACCGATCTATGGGGCACAAAGGAATCTGCTGTTTCGTAGTACCGAAAAATAGCGAAGGTGTTACGGTAGGGAAAAAAGAAGATAAAATGGGACAACGGGCTTCCGATACGGCAAGCGTGAAATTTACCGACGTAAAGGTATCGAAAAACAATCTTATAGGGGGTGAGGGAAACGGGTTCAAGGTAGCAATGGCAACACTGGACCATAGCAGACCAAATGTCGCAATTGCCGCCGTTGGAATCGCGAGAGCCGCCATGGAGCATTCTATTGCTTATTCACTGGAGAGAAAGCAGTTCGGACAACCTATTGCGCAATTTCAAGCGATTCAGTTTATGCTTGCAAATATGGCCATAGAGATAGAATCAGCCAGACTCCTGACATTAAAAGCCGCCTGGTTGCTGGATCAAAAGGTCAGATGCACAAAAGAGAGCTCATTCGCGAAATGCTTCGCTGCCGATGTAGCAATGAGAGCAACTACTGACGCGGTACAAATTTTTGGAGGTTACGGATATTCAAAGGAGTATCCCGTAGAGAAGTTGATGCGTGACGCAAAATTAATGCAAATTTACGAGGGAACGGCCCAAGTCCAACGACTGGTCATTGCCCGTGAGATTTTAAACTCATAATTAACTCAGCTTTGAGTTGGAGGAGAATAGATGAAACGCCCATTATTGATTGTATTAATCATTTTAATCCCCATAGCCCTGGTTGTGGGCTTTTTTATAGGTAAGAATACCGCCACTGAAAAACCTGATGAGAAAACCATTCTGGCATTCGTGAAGGGAGAACCCATAACCCAGAAAGACGTAGATACGTTGATTGGGAGCTATATCTCACAGATAGAGAGCAGAATCTATCAGGTCAGAAGTGGCGCCCTTAATCATCTGGTTGAGCAGAAATTGTTGGATCAGGCCGCGAAAAAAGACAACATGGAAAAAGAGGCATGGCTTGAATCCAGGATAAACAAAGAACAACTAAAGATAACAGATGCCGAGATGGAGGATATCTGGAATAAACAAAAGGATAGAATCAAGATGAAGAAAGAGGAGTTTATGCCACAATTGAGGGCTCACCTTGAAATGCAAAAAAAGCAGCAGGCAATGCAGGAGGTTTTGGCAAAACTGCGCGCTGAGGCGGAAAAAGAGGGAAAAATTAAGCTCTTAATTAAAGAACCGGAAGAACCAAAAGTGAAAATCGACTTAGCCCTCGCCCCATTTTATGGAAATCCGAAGGCAGCAGTTACCATCGTGGAATTCTCGGACTATCAATGCCCGTTTTGCGCGACGTCCCAGGATGCACTCCATCAGGTGCTTGACCACTATAAAGACAAGGTCAGGCTGGTCGTGAAGGATTTCCCACTGGAAATGCATCAGGAAGCGAGACCGGCATCAATCAATTCTTATTGTGTTAAAGAGCAGAATGACGGGAAATATTGGGAATTCAGGAAAAAACTCTTTGAAAGAACAAAAAACCGTGAAGACCTCTCAATTGATGCTCAGAAAACAATTGTTAAAAATCTTGGTCTTGATATCGACGCATTCACAAAATGCGCTCAATCCGACAAGTACGCAAAGATTGTTGATGCATCATTTACAGAGGGGCAGGGAATCGGGGTAGGTGGAACTCCGACCTTCTTCATCATTGTAGGACGCGGTAAAAATGAGGGACAAAAATTTACCACTGCTCCTACGTTTGAAAACTTCCAAAAAGTAATAGATAAGCATCTGAATTGACGGGCGAGATTTTCTGTCGTCATCCTAAGCCAAAGCTTAGGGTGGCGACAGAAACGGTTTCAATTTCTCTTCGTCAATTTTAACGGAGATGGTCTCACTTCTTGAATAGGTCACCTTGCCGGCAATCCCCTTAACAAATTTAATATATCGTCTCTCCGCCACTGTAACGTCACCCTTACCCTGCCTCCGTATCGGGCTGAAATAGACCGCCAATACCGCAGCCTCAACCATTGTTCTATGTGGAATCGGTTTGCGACCAATTCTCTGAATAATTACATGCGGGCCAGGGGAATTAAGGACATGAAGCCACATGTCGTTACTCTTGGCCTGCCGTACCAGTTTTTCACCCTGCTCAACATTTCTTGCCACAAATATTTTAAAATCATCTGATGAGTGAAATACCCTCGGTCCTGAGGCCTCCTCCCTTTTCTTTCTCTTTTGCTTTTCCTGAAATTCAACGGCCGGAATAAGCTCTTCACTCTCAATCTTACCTTTTTTAATTAACAACCTTTCAATTTCAGTTTTAAGTATTGCGATACGGCTTAAAATCCCGGCCTCGGCTCTCTTTAGTTTTTTATACTTATTAAACAGATTTTCGACGTATTTTGCCGGATGTACATTAGGATTGATTTTAATACTCACGTTTCTGGGGGGATACGATTCATAATCAACCACATCAACACTCTTGGTTCCAAGAGGAATAGTGCTAACAACCCTCTTTAAAAGATCCCCCTCCTTTTTAAAACGCTCACAATTCCGGGACTCTTCCAAATCGCTGTTCAGATGTTCAATCAACTCCCTCTTTTTCTTTAGCTCTTTATTAAGCCTTTTTAAGGCATCACTCTGCCCTTGTTGTTGTATCTGGTCTTTAATTCTCGATAAAACCTCCTCACTCGGGTTTAAAACATCCTCTATCGTTTTAGCGCTGGATTTTTCCAGGGCGGGAGGAAGCGAATATGCCTCATGATACCTGAGTGGTGTGCGCAGGGGGACATGGGAAGTGGATATTTTATTACTACTATCCAACAAAATAATATTAGCGAATCGTTCAATGCATTCTATGATCAGAGAGCACTCTTCGAAAGAGATTGAAACGATCCTGTCATTACTAAGCTGATCAATATTTATAATGGTCTTTCCCTTAATGTGCTTTTTTAGGATCTGTAAAAACTGCGGATTCCACTCGGATAAAAACTCCCAACCCCTTTTTGAAACAACAATTGCAGGAAAACGTGGTGAATCAAATAAGATTATTCTTTTTGTGCTCTTTTTTGCCCTGACCGTGAGCTGCAAACCTGAGGGTAAAATAAGTGATATTTTCTGGATTAATCCGTTTTTACAGGCCCCATTAATCTGTTGCGATAATATCTTTATATCTTCGAGTGTAAGGAACATCTATTTTTTGCTCTGTGCGGCTTCCTCCACCTTCTTGGCACTCACTTTCTCATCCTTTTTTATAAGCTTCTTGAATGTATCCCACGCCTTCAAATGGCTTAAAGCCTGTTGAAGCTGGTAATCTGTGGCTAAATCTCCAAATGGTGGCGGCTCTTTTAATTCATCCTCTTTTTCCTTTTCCCCCTTTTTGTCCTCTTTCTCTTTCGGTTCCATCTCTTCTCTCATCATTTCTTCTTCATCCGGGGTTTCACCCTCTCCCACAATATGCCCCGGGAGATCCTTTTCCCGCGGAAACCATGGGGATTTCGCCTTTTTCAAAAGTTCAGGATCCATCTGTTCAACAATAACATCCGGTTTTATGCCATTTCCCTGAATTGAAATCCCATTTGGGGTGTAATACTTCGCGACCGTAAGCTTCAAACCGGTCTCACCATCCAGCTCGATTACGGTCTGCACGGACCCTTTTCCAAAGGTCTGCGTCCCTATCACCAATGCCCTACCCTGATCCTTAAGGGCTCCGGCAACGATCTCAGAGGCTGACGCGGACGCGCCATTAACGATTACAACCACGGGGAAGTCGGAAAATGTCCCATTTTTATGCGCGTATCTGATCTCCTTATTCCTCTCGTTCCTCGATACAGTAGAAACAATCACCCCCTCCTCCAAAAAGAGATCCGCGATCTGTTCAGCCTGATTTAATAATCCTCCCGGATTATTCCTCATATCAAGAATAAGCCCTTTAAAACCCGCCTCTTTGCTTGCCGCAATCATCTCCCTGATCGCCTTTTCGGCCTCTTTCGCCGTAGTCTCCTGGAAGGTACTAATCTTTAGATATCCATAACCGGGTTCAATAACTTTAAACTTTATACTTTGAATTTTTATAATGGCCCTTGTAATCTTGAAATCTCTCGGTCTATCCCACCCATCCCTCATAATCTGTATCTTGACGGCTGTACCGGGCTTACCCCTCATCATTTTTACTGCCTCAACAAGAGGCATATCCTTCGTGTATTTTCCATCAATAGAGATAATCTGATCCCTCGGTTTCAGGCCGGCCTTAAACGCAGGTGTATCCTCGATCGGAGAAACAATGGTGAGGTCCCCTTTTTTATTGGTAGTAATCTCGATCCCAATACCACCGAACTTTCCGGTAGTTTCAACCTTCATATCTTTAAACAATTCCGGGGTTAAAAAATTAGTGTGTGGATCAAGTGGCTGAAGCATTCCCTTTATAGCGCCGTAAATTAGTTCCTTTGAATCAACATCCTCAACATAATTTGTTTCAACCAGATGCAAAACCTTCGCGATTAATTCAAGCTTTTCATATTGATTGTCGTTTTTTGCCGATTCCCCGCTTCTCTCAAGGGCAACAAACGCGCAAACAAAAGCAGATAAAACAAAAATCAGTTTAGAAAAACGCAGCATAGGATGGCTCCCATTTTCGTAACTATTCAGCAAATGTGTCATCCCTGCGGAAGCAGGGATCCATAATGCGCAACACGATTTGGATTCCCCCTGCAGCCTGTACTCCGCGAAAGCGGGGTACGGGAATGACATCTGAATAGTTACCCATTTTCTTTAAATCCAGATTTTCTTAAAGATTACCACTACTTCACACATTTATGCAATTTACTTCGCGCGTGTTTTGTTAACAGGCGTTTCAACAAGCTTTTTATATCAAATAATTGACATCTCCTTATAAACTGCCAAAAAATAGCACGTATTAAAATGAATCTATTCTATTTTTACATAAAACCAATATTAATAGTTATAGTCATCTCCCTATCCTTTTATCCATTCGGCTGGATCGCACAACTTCTTATAGCCTCGAACTACAAGTCCCCCCTCTTGAACGAAGGGAGACTAAACTTAGTTCTTCTGTGGTTACCTCTCTATTTTTTACTTATAAAACAAACAAGCAGCTACCTCTTTAAGAAACCGATAAAAAGTCTAACAGAGCTCCTATTCCCGAATATCCTATTAAAAAAAAGCGAAATACTTTATAGCCTAAGACTCGGATTGGTAATTTCACTAGGCTGGGTTGTGCTATCAATCCTTTCTGGAGGCATACAATATTCAATAGGAATATTAAGCGGATTATGGGCTCTGGCTGCGGCCGGTATATTAACATTGGCATTTTGTGACGAACTTCTCTTCAGGGGGATCATACCAATTATTTTTTCCTCCCAAAACAGGACACAAACCATAATCACTTCAAGCGCCCTTTTCGCAATAAGCAGGGCAATAATATTTCCATT
>MGRR01000037.1:4886-8557 GCA_001798265.1 Deltaproteobacteria bacterium RIFCSPHIGHO2_12_FULL_43_9 | reverse complement strand
GTTTTTCGACAAGCATTACAGCCAGGGACTCAAGCCTGTCTTCACGTTTACCATGCCTTCTGATTCCAGCCGTATCTATCAAAACAATATCTTCACCATGCCCTTTGATATAGGTATCTACACTATCCCTGGTTGTCCCAGGACGTGAATCGACAACCATCCTCTCACTCCCCAAAAGTGCATTAACGATACTCGATTTCCCGACATTGGGGCGCCCGACGATTGCAATCTTGAGTTGAGATCCCTCGCTTCGCTCGGGATGACGTGTAGTCGCCTCGGGATGACGTGAGTCGTCATTGCGAGCGGAGCGAAGCAATCTGTTTGAGGAGATTGCTTCGTCGCCTTCGGCTCCTCGCAATGACGAGGTCGATTTGCCACCTCTGGATAACGTATTTTGTAAATCACTAAGAATCGCTTCAATTCCATTCCCATAAACTGCAGAAATCTGAATTATTTCACTTCCAAGGGAATAAAACTCCGGTGCAGGTGGTTCATTCTCGTTATCACTTTTATTACATAGGATTTTAAACGCTTTGCCCGACGATCTTATTTTTTTCAGAATTATTTCATCATTCGGAACAAGGCCACTCTTTTGGTCTACTAAGAACCAGATCAGGTCTGCTTCATCAATCGCAATCTCTACCTGCCTGTTTACATGCTCTAATATTTTTTCTTCTGGTGAGGTAACGAAACCTCCTGTATCTATCAGGAGATATTCCCTGCCACCAAACTCAAACCAACCGTAATGCCTGTCTCTGGTTACACCGGGGCGGTTTAGTACAATCGCCTCCCTTCTCCCAAGAAGTTTATTGAAAAGGGTCGACTTACCAACGTTTGGTCTCCCTACTATTGCAATAACAGGAATAGACATAACCGCTACTTACCTCATTGCATCGTTTTCAGATCGATCTCCCTACCAAGAAACTCACTCACCTTCCTCTGACTCCTCGTCCATCCTTCAGAAATTTTAACAAAGAGCTGCAGCCTGCATGGGTTGCCTAGAAGAGTCCTAATTTCTTTACGTGACTTAGTTCCAACAGTCTTTAGCATTATACCGCCACGACCAATCACGATCTTTTTATGATTCTCTTTTTCAACATGAATCGTTGCAGAGATGTCTGTGACCCCATCATCACCTGTACTAAATGAGTCGATTGTAACAGCTATTCCGTATGGCAGCTCCTGCTCAAGATGCGAGAAGAGTTGTTCCCTGATCAATTCACAAACCAAAAATCTTACAGGCCTGTCGGTGTAGATTGAACCATCGTACTGTTTATTCCCTTCCGGAATCCCCTCTCTGATAACCCTTGTTAAATCATCAATACCATCCCCGGTCAGCGCGGAAACCGGAACAACTATTTCAATGCCTAACCTGGTTAATTCCGCGATCATCGGAAGAAGCGGACTCTTGTCACTCCTTACATCTATTTTATTAATCACCCCCACAACCCGAATTTTCCTTGAGACTATCGTTTCAATTATCCTCTTATCAGCATCTGAGATATCGGGTGGAGTGAAGAGAAGGAGGGCAAGGTCACAGCTCTCTATTGCTCCCAGCACTTCCCGTTTCATATGCGCATGCACCGCCCCGCCCCCTTGCTCAAACCCAGGGGTATCCAAAATAAGCCATTCGACTCCACATTCCGGGGTCTCCTCATACCTCATCCCCAGAATTGCATCCCTGGTTGTCTGCGGTTTCCTGCTTACAATAGAAACCTTCTCCCCAACCAGCCTATTAACAAGGGTAGACTTCCCAACATTTGGACGACCAAATACACCGATAAATCCCGATTTATAACTCATCAAATACCCTTATTGCTTGAGATGCCGCCATCTGCTCGGCATCTTTTTTACTCTTCCCCATACCAAAGGCCAAAGTCTCACCATCAAAAGAAACCTCCACATGAAAGCTCTTCTGATGATCCGGCCCCTCCTCCTTTACTACTTTATATACAGGAAGAAGTTTTTTACGCCTCTGACATATCTCCTGAAGCCTCGTCTTAAAATCAAAGCTCTCATCCAACCTCGAAATCTCATTAAAAAAATCATCGAAGTGCAACCTCACCACCCTCTTAGCCTCCTCCAGCCCCCGGTCATAATAGACCGCAGCAATCAGCGCCTCATACGCATCGGCCAGAATGGAAGGCTTCTCCCTGCCAAAACTTCGCTCCTCCCCCTTCCCCAACCTTAAAAACCTTGGAATCCCAATCTCTAAAGCTATCGTTGCAAGACTCCCTTCGTTGACAAGCGCTGCTCTAAGCCGAGAAAGCTCCCCCTCACTCTTCTCCGGCGCCTGCTCCATTAAAAGCTCAGAAATAATCAATTCAAGTACAGCATCCCCCAGGAACTCAAGCCTCTCATTATCAACCCACCTCAAGCCCGCAACCCGCTCCTCAAACCCATACGATTTATGGATCAAAGCAGACTCAAGTAAAGTTTGATCTTGAAATGAATAACCTATATTTGATTCAAGTTCAGAAAGGAGAGAATTCTCCGGATTCATTGACAACCCCCAACCCATCAATGAATCCACTGCTAACCAGCACATGCCCAATCCATGTGGCGCCTACCAGTGAACCCACTTATTAAAGTTGGGATGTCATAACATGAATTCTGAATTTTAGGAAATCAAATAAAACACCTAGCAAGGCTTACCCATAAGCTCTTTACCATTTTTCTCTATCACCCCTATTTCATACTCCCTACCACGTTCAATACTCCCCTTTGGAACCAGTACAGTCAGATACTCCCTGCTAATTGTTCTATGAAAATCACCATCAGATGCCCTATATTTCTCAGGTAAAACCTTACCCCTTCTCCCTCCCCACCGAGACAAAAAGGAACCATACCTCCCCTCACTTAAAGCCCGAAGCTCCCTAGCCCTTCTATTCCTCTCCTCAACACAAACCATATCCTTCAGATAAACTCCGGCAGTACCCTCCCTTTCGCTGTATGGAAACACATGGAGCTCTGACCATGGAGAATCAGAAAGAATTGCAACACTTTCACGGTGGTCAATATCTCTCTCCCCTGAAAATCCAGCAATCATATCAATCCCAATAAAGGCATCACCTAACCTCCCAGCAATCGTCTCAAACGTCCTCTTTATCTCAAAAACCCCATATCGACGCCTCATTCTTCTTAACACCTCATCACAGCAACTCTGAACCGATAGATGAAAATGAGGACAAAGTCTCGGCTCCACTGATGCTAAAGAAATCAAAGAATCTGTAAACTCCCCCGGCTCAATAGAACTAATACGCAATCTCTCAATCCCTGTCTTATCAAGAACCCCCTCAATCAACGTTACTATATTTACATCCCCATCCAATCCCTTCCCATACGTCATCAGATCAACACCCGTAATCACAACCTCTTTATAACCCTCATCTACCAAAACATTTATCTGATTAATTACATCAGATATCTTCTGACTTCTCCCCCGTCCCCTACTATAAGGAATGATACAAAACGTGCAGAAGTTATCGCACCCATCCTGCACCTTGATAAACGCCCTGCTCCAGTCGGCATATTTTTTAATTGGGATTCTAGAAAACCCACTACCACTTCTCCTCGAAACATCGACGTAAGGAACGTCATTGCTTGTCATTCCCGCGAAAGCGGGAATCCCTCCGTCATTGCGAGCCGTTTCGTCATTGCGAGCGGAGCGA
>MGRR01000037.1:4678-4839 GCA_001798265.1 Deltaproteobacteria bacterium RIFCSPHIGHO2_12_FULL_43_9 | reverse complement strand
CTCGTCATTGCGAGGTGCCGAAGGCACCGAAGCAATCTCCCTAATCAGTCTTGGAATCTCACTCTTCAGATCAGACCCGATTACAAAATGCACCCCAGGCATCGATGCATAAACCTCCGGCTGCGTCTGCGCTGAACAGCCAGTTACAAAAACAATGGCAT
>MGRR01000037.1:911-4647 GCA_001798265.1 Deltaproteobacteria bacterium RIFCSPHIGHO2_12_FULL_43_9 | reverse complement strand
CTGCCGGGTATCAGAGTCAGCACCACTTGTGACCGTGCATGAGTTAACAACATAGACATCTGCACACTCATCAGAAGAGACAACCTCATGCCTGTCCCTGATTAACTCTTCCTCAAGTACAACAGAGTCATATCTATTAACCTTGCAGCCCAATGTGTCGATTGCTATTCGCATAAAGAAAGGATTTTATAGATTTAATTTAAAAAATTTAGAGACGTCTCTCAAGGGAGCTAATTCTTTTCTCATGATCATCGAACTTATCACTTAAACCCTCGTGACCCTCAGCCACCACCTTAAAGTCATGTCTCGTAGCCTCAAATATAACCTTTATTGACTCAACGCCATCTTCAACCCTCCGGCCTATACCATTAATTGCTTTTTTTATATCCATGAACTGTTTATCTATGCTTTTGAATGTTGCATCCGACTTTTGGATATGCGCGTTTGCTACCTGAATGTGCGTCCTTACTATCCCGTTTAGTTCTTTGAGCTGGCCATCTACGCTTTCGAATTTTGCATCCGTTTTTTTGATATGTTCTCTTACTTCATTTTCAAAGCTACTTTTATTATTTGGGAGTTTTTCGCTCATTTTATTCATTACTAATTTCTAGCATTAATATGACCTTCTATCAAATCCATAATTGCATAAGACTAAGACGCCGGTTAGAATAAATTTTCTGATCGGCGTCTTAAAGATCAACTCTAATTTTTATTTGGACACTCTCAACCCAACTGCTATTTATCCTTTTCCTCTTCCATTTGTTCCAATCCACTCAAAATTAACACCAGATCATCAACGGCAGGGATGGTTGGACTATTATCGTCGTATTTCTCCGTAATGCTCTTAAGCTTTCGCTCGAAAGAATCACTCTTTCTCTGGGCTACAGAAACTCTGCCCCAGCCACGTGGCACATTGCTCCCGTCTGAGAGCTGCTCACCCTCCTTATGGGCTGCATAAATCGTCTTCCACTCATCATAAGCAGGAGAGATAGCATTGACTACATCACCCCCGGAAAGAAGGATAGTGTCTAATCTCTCTTCATAAAACTCACTATCAAACAAAAGCCGCATATAGGTATTTAACAATTGCTGCAGCGCAGAGAGCCGATTTTTAAGCCCATATAGATCGCTTCCCGGGCTAGAAAATAAATTCATAACCTCTTCCCAGTGCGCCCGCGTATTTTTATCATTATTCTCAAACTCTTGAAGCACACGGTTCAAATTTTGCTGCCTATCAGCCTCGGGAGCAAGACCCAATGGATCCTCATCATACTTCTCATGCTTGGCGGCAAAGTTCCAGAATAGATCGCGGAGACTCACCGGAGATTCATCAAAAAGAAAGCGTAACTTCTCTGGGATCTCAGGTGGAAAGCCACTAACCGACTTCCAAGCCTCTTTGAAAGAATTCTCCAATTCACTACTACTAAACGGGGACCAATCCGTCACACCCACTATTTGCGGTGGGGCACTCCCTGCCGGCACTTCCCAATACACCCATCCCAGAACCTGCTTGTCACTAACCCTCATTATCTCTACCCCACACTCTATCTCATATGAGTATTTATAAAACAGTGGCTTACGTCGGTCCACCTCTTTAATATTCGCCATCCAATACGGCTTGAGTTTTACAAGATTCAACGCAAGGGCAATGTTAAGATTTCTATTACTTGGCGTATTACTTGGCGGGAAGAGAGTTAGCCCATCATCGGTTACAGGAACTTTTTGCACCCATTCATTAACAGCCTTGGTTACGCGAGCTTGATAAAGCTCGTCAACATGGGCTCCCACTGTTTTGTAAATCGCATCGAGGGTAACTTTATATTCTTGATAGATGGGATATAAGACGTCGTACTTTCTCCAGCTCCGAATAGTCTTTTGTATCTTTTCCCCGCCCTTCCTGATATTTTCCAAATTCTCATCAACTGTCTCTTTAAATTCTTGATCCTCTCGATTCTCTGGCTGTAATAGAATCAATCCAATATAGGCTCCAGCACCCCTAGCCCACTCATCCGGATTTAGTGACATCATTGGGGGCTTTTTGTTCAACAAAGCCCTGGTCGCTTTTGGCAAATAACCATAAAGATGGCCTGTAGAGAGCACCGGTAATACCTGCCAGATACCAATATCGGTTGAGCTGAGTTCATTGGCTACAAACTCCCCGTTCACATTCGCAAATCCCGCCACATGCGTCGCATGGTAACTAAACGAATCGTTATACTGTCGAAAATCACTCTCGGAAAACCTCTTGCGGTATATTGGAGCACCCTTTTGAAAGGCTTTATAATAATCATAATCGAAGCGTTTCAAATCACTATCAAGAAGTTTAGCTGCTTCATATATTTTATAGTCTATCCCCCTTATCCCTGTATTCAATTCCTCAAATTCAAAACGCTCTTCACGTATGCTCTTGGATAGCTGTTCGCTGATAAGATCAAGCTTCTCTATTATAAGCGAAGTGTCTTCCTTGAGATCATCCAATTTTTTCTCAAGCTCCACTTTAACAGATTCAATCTGTTTACTAATCATCTCCAACGCCTTCATTACCTCTGTGTGCATCGCAACAGCAGGATCAGGTTGCAGGGCAGACATTATGCCGCCAACCACACCAAAGATATTTCCACATAAAGCCGCTGGACCAATTCCCTCCAAGGCTTTGGATAGGCTGCCGAACTTTTCAATTGAATTCCAGAGATTTATAGCGCCTTCGCCAATAACACTTACAACCTTTGCTGCCTTGGGGTCTTCAAGCCCTACAAAAAAGGCGAGTGTAGTCACTGCGCCTTGAACCTGATTAACATTGTAGTCGTGTTTTTTTAAGGCATCTTGCTTCTCAGAAAATTCTTTCAAGTAGTCGCTTCTAACTTTTTCAAAAGCAGCCTCTAAATTCTGCCCTTGTTCTAATTCCTCGTTCAACTTCTGCATTTGAGGACGGAGTGGGTGCCCGGCAGGCAGGGTGAGTAACAAATTCTGTATCTCTTTCCTGTTTTCTGTTTCATCTGGATTATGAAAGGTGATTTTCTCAAGACCTTCTTTTTGAAGAATATCATTATATTCTGCGAGCTCCTTTCCGTCATCCATTGTAGCCATAAAGTAAGCTACATCTAGAATCTCATCTGCATTCTCTTGAATCACCTTTCTTTCTTCCGCCAGTTGCTTCTCATAGAATGGCTGCAGAGGATTAAGCTTTTTAATAGCTTCTGCAGCTTTTATAACTTTTGGACCTCCCCTAACTGGTAACAATTTCAACAGAGGTGCGAAGCGGTCGAATGCAAGAGCATTCCTTTCTCTATCTTCCCTTAGACGTTCTAATGGAATCATATCGCTGAATTTGTCACCATATATGACACTCCAGTTATCTAGAGACGGTGCAGGAACTTCTCGCATTACCAGGGGAGCCAACTGCTCCCATTTCCCTGATTTTTTCAGCGGCTCTATAATCTGTTCTTTAAAAACAGTGCGCCTTAGATAAGCCTCTTCATTCCCATCGCCACCACCTGTTTCATCACCCGCATAGCTGGTTACCGGTACAATGCTTAAAATTAATATGATTTTTAAAAAAAGAAGTTTTTTCATTTTTCCTCTCTCGATTGTCTGATAGGGCGTTAAGTGCCCTACCACCCCCGTAGTTATACAAAACGTGTGCCATTTAAGGAGGTCTGTAACTACCTGGAATTACCCTTTTTGTCCAACGAGGAATCCCTAAAATATGACAAATTTCGGCAGGTTATCGCTCTTT
>MGRR01000037.1:164-863 GCA_001798265.1 Deltaproteobacteria bacterium RIFCSPHIGHO2_12_FULL_43_9 | reverse complement strand
TGGAATAGATTGGAGGAATTTATTTAAGTCACTACAAAAATTATCTGCGTCCACACCTAATACGCTATCTTGATAAGTAGCTTTTAGCTGTTCACAATAGCTTTCATCTTTGAAACTCCTTGCCAAAACCTCTTCATTTAACCTGTCGTCTCGCACTAGGATTCTGAGCTTCTCTAAACAAGCCTCCAAATCTGGTCGAGCCGATTCGAAACTGGAATCCACAAAACTCTTATCACTCATACAATCTGAAAGATTCCCAAGTAATATTTTAGAAGCATAGTTTTCATTCGTTAGATCAATACGTTGTAGGCCTGTCTGATAAATTTCGGGGGTTGTATTCCACACGAAATTATAAAATAAACCAACCCTGGAGGTATCAACTTCTAATAAATAATTTACGGGAAAACTCGCAATAATTGCCTCAGCTATATTTCTCTCACTCCAAAAAGTACCATGCAGTAACGTGCGATCTTCCGCCTCAATTCCCTCAATAATTCTAACATGATATTCTGATATCAGGTATTTAAGGAACGCTAACATTTTTTGCGCCTTTAGGTTTTCCGAGGCTTTAACGTTATCAACTTTCCAATACAAGGCATCAAGTAAGGCATGAAGCAACGATAATGGAATATTATTATCTACATCATCAGCATGCTTAGCCAATATTTGTTTTATTTTTTTATATTGACCACTATGAAG
>MGRR01000037.1:0-147 GCA_001798265.1 Deltaproteobacteria bacterium RIFCSPHIGHO2_12_FULL_43_9 | reverse complement strand
CATTTTTTTCTTTGTATGAGGTGGGTTCCTCGGCCCTTGCCACATCTGCAGAAAAATTCGTAAAGAAAACTAGCATGAATAGAAGTATATTAAATTTTAAAAAAAAGCTTTTCATATTGCGTATCCTCCAATACTGAACTTGGAAAG
>MGRR01000036.1:11630-12155 GCA_001798265.1 Deltaproteobacteria bacterium RIFCSPHIGHO2_12_FULL_43_9 | reverse complement strand
TTAATCTGGACTTATCGTATAATCTCCTGGAAACCATCCCGGAAGGCACATTTGATGGACTGGTAAAAGCGAAATATATAAGCCTTGTAAAAAATAAGTTACAAAATGTTTCCGAAGATCTCTTTGTAAATAACCGCGATCTAAAACTTCTCTCCGTTGGATATAACCCATTTTCAGAAAGGGACAAAGATACAATACGTCAGGGAATTTACAGTCAGGAAACAAAAATACTTTTCTGAACCAGAATAACATACAATCTCAGCCACAAACGCATAACCCTTTGTGGCTGAGATCGCCCTCAAAAGAAATCAGTATCTGAAAAATGTTCTCCAGCTTGTACTTGAACCGCCGTCTACAGCATAGTGCCCACAAAGTTGATCCCTGCTAGATTCATAACAAAAATAGAGGGTCATCCGCCCGCGAAAGGTGCCATCCTTACCTGACACAGTGTATCGACCTTCGATAGAATAATTGGAAGGGGAGGAATAATCGCGCTGCAATCTAAAGGGATAATCAGATTGGCCT
>MGRR01000036.1:0-11552 GCA_001798265.1 Deltaproteobacteria bacterium RIFCSPHIGHO2_12_FULL_43_9 | reverse complement strand
TAATACAAAAATTGTGGTCAGAAATAGTGCAAAAGATTTCATGAAAGAACCTCCATGTTCAAAGTTCAACACAACGTGGAAAAACTTATTGGACAATAATGAAAGAGTCAACAGATAAATTAATCTGTCATTCCCGCACCCCGTTTGCACGTGGATGATAGTATGCCGTCCCAACTCCGAAGTCTCCATTCCCTCAGAACCACTTCCAGAGCCAGCGCTTCTCAAAAAGAACCTTTCCAAGATGCCAATATAAGCTGGGCGCCTTCATCGTCATCTGAGGAACTGGTTCGGCATAGAAGTTTCCCCTGCCGATCCCGGCACGATGATCTCCCGTCTCTATAAAGCACTCCCCAAAGCCATCGAAAGCAGCGGGTTCACCTTTTCCGGTCCACACACGCGCAATATTTCGCGCAACAACCTCCGCTTGGGCGTGCGCAAAAACACCGGCCTTGGGTAGCGGTTTGCCCATCTTCAGGGGAACCGCTGTCATGTCACCAATGGCAAAGACCAATTTATGTTTTGTCTCGAATATATGTCGATCCACTGCAACCCATCCATTCTCGGCAAGTAGACCGGCATCTTTAACGACTGCTGGAGCCCGATGCGGGGGCACATAGATAAGCAGATCGAAATTGGCCCTAGCTCCATTCGCAAATTCGATTAAGCGGGAACCTGGTATGACGCTGACAACTTGATGACCCGGAAAATATTTAATGCCTTTGCTTTCGACCATGTCTTTGACAGCCGCAGAGATCTCGGGACCCGCTGTCCCCATGGGACCAGGCTCGGACGCATAGAGCGATATCTGCGTTTTTAATTTAAGCCCTCGCCTACGAAGATCATACTCCAGCAGCATTGCTGCCTCGTAAGGTGCAGCTGGGCACTTGTACATTGGAGCTGCGGTCAGAACGATAATTTGTCCACCATTGAACGAGGACAACGCATCTCGAATCGCTTGCGCTCCGTCAAGCGTATAGAGATTATGGCCAGACTCCGCCAGCCCCGGAATCAGGTCGTCCGCCAATTCTGCGCCGAGGGCTAGTATCAACGCATCCGCATGAAAATCCCTCTCTCCAACCCGAACCCTTCTCTCTTCGGGAGAGATCTGCCGGACTTCACCCTGGATGAACTCAATTCCCTTTTTATTAAGTCGTTTCAGCGAACGCGAAATATTGGCCGCTTTACGAGCACCGATCATAAGCCAGAGCAACGACGGCGCAAAAAGATGCTCCTCCCGGCGATCTACGATAACTACACGGTCCGATGCGGGAAGGAGTTTGCGAAGTCGATTGGCGGCGACAAGCCCACCAACACCGCCTCCCAATATAAGTACCAATCGGGGTTTGCCCATAAACACCTCTAAAATACAAGAATCTTGTCAGCCCATTCCGTCCAGTTCGTTAGCTCTTCCAAGGCGCTCCGCTTCGTTCCTTCAACCAGCTCCACCTCCGTAATGCCTCGCGCATCCATGCAGGTACCGCAGACACCGATCTCACCTTTGTGTCTCGCAACGTTCTTCAGCATGATCTCGATGTTGTAGTATCCTTGGGGAAGTTTTTGATTTTTCTTCGCGCACGCTGCCCCATCCCCGATAAGAAACACCTTTATTTCATTCCCTTCACGTTTGCTAAGTGCGCCCGCCAGCCGAAGACCGTTGTAACTTCGTTCGCTACCATAAGGTGCGTCATTGAGAATAAATAGATTTTTCATGTCTGACTCCATTAGCTGATTTCCATCCCGAATAGCCTCCGCAGAAAAAAACGGATTACCTATTTCATTAATCCAAGTTCCTCTAAGGCCTTTTTCCAGGGTAACACTAGTACTCTCCCAATTTTTTTGGCTTGTGTAACTTGACTAACACAAACGAGCTTGGCTTTCGGAAAATCCTTTGAAAAGTGGATTAAGCTTCGAATATGCCGTTCATCAATTCGTTCCGATGATTTAATTTCAACCAAAGCAACTGAATTATCTGGACGTTTGATAATTAAATCAATTTCAACATCGTCTTTTGTTCTTAAATAAGAAAATTCATAATCTAGTTCAAAATAAGAGTTTAATCTCCAACATTCATTTATAAACCAAGATTCAAAAGCGTTGCCACAATCATATGTTTTATCTTCAAGGGGGATACTGAGTTTTCTTTGCAATGTGCGTTTTATTCCGCAATCAAAAAAGTAAAATTTAGGTGCTTGACGCTGAACCTTTCTTACTGACCCGGAATAGCTTTCCAAGAATTGACCAATATGCGTTTCTACAAGTATCTGAAAATAATTTTGAATTGTCTTGTAATCTACTCCGGTATCCATTGAAATATTGGAATAATTAATAATATGTCCGTTCATTTGGGCTGCAACAGGCAAAAAAAGTCTAAATGGATCAAGATTCCGGATTAGTTGCTCTACTACAATCTCTTCTTTTATATATGTCTGAACATAGGACTTTAGAAATCTCGCGATTTCTTCATCTGAATCTAGTTCTAAAAGTTTTGGTAGTGTTCCGAAGGATAATGCCCGGTCTAAATGAAATTGTTCACCAAGCTCAATATGGGTCAATGGAAAAAGGCGGAATACAACTGCACGTCCAGCTAAAAGGTTTGCGCCACCACGTTTAAGCTTTCTAGCACTTGAGCCTGTAAGTGCGAATTTGAGCTTCTGCTTTTCGATTAAACTATGAACTACATCAAGAAGCTTTGGTATTTTCTGAACCTCATCAATAACAACCCAATTACCTTTATCTAAAGTAGAGGCTTTTTCCACGAGACTTTGGGGCCTTAGAGCTAGTTCTTCTTCAGTGTCCGTATTTAGCAGATCAAAGCTTAAAGCGTCCTTTAGAAAATCTGTATTTTGAATAAGCGTAGATTTACCAGCCCCTCGGGCACCGAACAGGAAAAAGCTTTGTTTTTTCGATAGGTTAAGCAATCTTCGTACCATACTCCTAAATTGTCGTTAAAAATAGGACCTTTGTCAATGGCTTGTATTGGGCCGCCACATATTGCACTCTTCGATGTGATTATTGTGTATCATAAGAGGCTATAAATTTTCTTATTTCTATCTTAATCGGCTACTCAAGAATAATTTATTCTTAAGCTACCCCTCAAGGTACTTTTTTGTATAACTATTCAGTTGTCATTCCCGCATCTGTCATTCCCGCAAAAGCGGGAATCTAGATCCCGGTTTTCACCGGGATGACCCAAATGGTGGAGGCTACCGGGATCGAACCGGTGACCTCGAGCTTGCAAAGCTCGCGCTCTACCAATTGAGCTAAGCCCCCATAAGAGATCCCCGCTTCCGCGGGGATGACAACCAGATCCCCACGCTCGCTTCGCTCGCTGGGGATGACAGGCGAACTGGATCCCGGCTTTCGCCGGGATGACACTTTCGCCGGGATGACGAAGGAGATTCCTCGGTCACTTTGTTCCCTCGGAATGACGAAGAATTATCTTTTTAAACCTTCTCTTCCCGACCTTGAGAAGGATTTCTCCTTTTGTATCAATTTTCTTCAGTGGGTCTGTTTGCTTTTTATCATCTATAAAAACAGCCCCCTGGTCAACGAGTCTTCTTGCTTCCGCTTTCGTTGTTGCGCAACCAGATTTTACTATAATGTCGACTAATTTTAGATCGGATGTAACAGATATAATTACAGATTCAATTTCATCTGGTATTCCACCTTTTGAGAAAATCTTTGTGAATTCTTCTGAGGCCTCGTTTGCGGTTTTTTCGTTATAATACTGTTTTACAACCTCTCTTCCTAATCTGGCCTTTATGTCCCTTGGGTTTTCTTTTCCAGATTCGGCGGATTTTCTCATCGCGGTTAGTTCTTCGAGTGGGATTGTTGTTAATAGTTCGTAATATTTCCACATCTGTTTGTCACTGATGCTCATTATTTTCCCAAAAATTTCTTTCGGGGTTTCGGTGATTCCAATGTGATTGCCCATGGTCTTGCTCATCTTTTGGACACCGTCCAGACCTTCGAGAAGTGGCATCGTCATTATACATTGTGATGGTTTGCCGAATGCCTTTTGAATCTCTCTGCCAACCAATAGGTTAAAGGTTTGGTCTGTTCCGCCAAGCTCTACGTCTGAATCGATTTCATATGAATCGTAACCCTGGAATAGTGGGTAGAGAAATTCATGGATTCCTATCGGGGTTTTATCCTTGAATCTTTTTGCGAAATCATCACGCTCCAACATTCTGGCAACCGTGTATTGAGCAGCCAGTTGAACAACCTCAGCGGTTGAGAGCTTGCTTAGCCATTGATGGTTGTAGAGAATCTGGGTCTTTCTTTTATCCAGAATTTTAAATACCTGCTCCTGGTAGGTTAAGGCGTTTCGCTCAATCTCTTCTTTTGTAAGTGGTTTGCGCATCTCATTTCTGCCGGAGGGATCACCAATCATGCCTGTAAATGAACCGATTATTACTATTATGTTATGCCCCATGTCCTGGAAGGTTCTTAGTTTTTTTAACACCACGGAGTGGCCAAGGTGAATATCGGGGGCGGTCGGGTCCAGTCCAAGTTTTATTTTTAGCGGTTTTTTCTTCTCAATCGACTCTTTAAGCTTTTGCTGGAATTCATCGCCTGGAATTATTTGAACGGTTCCCCTTGTAAGTAACTCAAGTTGTTCCTGAAATGTTGCGAGACTCATTATGTTTCAATCTCTTGATTAATGCGCTTAATTGATTTTGCCTTACCGGTTTTGGGATCGATCTCTATAACACATCCATTTAAACGTGAAATTCCATGTTTGGGAACATGATATTTAATCGGGCGCGCGGATATCATGCGTTTGATAACCAGATTATAATCAACACCGATTGCTGAATCACGGATTCCGGTCATACCGGCATCCGTAAGATAGGCTGTTCCATTTTCAAGGATCTGCTCATCCGCTGTTTGTACGTGGGTATGGGTTCCAATAACAGCCGATACTCGCCCATCGAGGTAAAACCCTAATGCCCTTTTTTCGCTTGTTGCTTCAGCATGAAAATCAATGAATATAACCCGGGTTTCATTCCCTATCTCCTGAATAATCTTGTCGGCGGTTTGAAATGGGCAATCCAGTGGCATCATGAAAACCCGCCCCTGAAGGTTAATCACGCCAATTTTATTGCCTTCACTATCTTGTGTAATAACGTATCCCCGTCCCGGGCATGGAAATTTTTCGGTTGAAGGGAAATTCGCAGGTCTGATGAGCCTTTTCTCTGTGTCAGTGTAATCATCGATACCCTTTTGTGACCAATGGTGATTTCCGGAGGTTAGTATGTCGGCACCTGCTTTAAAAAGCTCCTCGCCAATTTCTTTCGTTACACCTACCCCGCCGGCGGCATTTTCGCAGTTTACAAGGGTTAGGGATGGTTTTATCTCCTGTTTTAAATCAGGCAATAAAAGTTTCAGCGCTCTTCTTCCCGGCTCTCCGACAATGTCTCCGATGAATAAAATCTTCATAAATTACACTTAATCACTCCGTTTTCGGTAACAATAGTTCCAACCCTTATATCGTGTGGGTGTGTTGGAAGCTTATCAACAATCTGAATGTCAAAAGCTAAACCAATAACCTTTTTGTTGTCCACACCTGTAAGAATACGATCAAAGTAACCTCTACCATATCCGAGGCGGTATCCCAATCTGTCAAAGGCAAGCCCTGGGACTATAATAATATCCAAAAACCCGATTGATAGAGGTTTTTGGGAATTTAGTGGTTCATGAATTCCAAATATGCCAGGAACAAGCTCCTTTAATTCATCTATAATATAGTATTGAATCGCTTCATCGTTTGTTATCCTGGGATAGGCAATGGACTTACCTCGCTCCTTTGCAATCTTAAATAATAAATCTGTTCGCACCTCGCTTGCCTGATTAGCGTATAAACCGATGCTTTTTATTTGATCCCAATGGATTATCTTTTGCGCGTTCTCCTGAATTAACAGGCTTCTGGAGTCACGTTCTGGCGTGGAAAGGTTGCGTCGCTTTTTTAGTAATTCTTCGCGAAATTGCCGTTTTGGCATCGGTTTACTTTATGGAAGGTTTATAGGTTCGCATCAAGCAGTTTCATCAGATCTTGCGACCTTTTGGAAACATGCTTTTTATAAAGCGTTGTCTCTTCCTTTAGTTTCAGCAACTCACCAGCGATGTTTAACGCCGCAAGTACAGCAGCCTTTTCCTGATTAACAGTAGCCTTCGAGGTAATCACATCCTGAATCTTCTTGTTAACAAAAGCTGCTACCTCTTTAACCCACTCTGCGTCGGTATCACTTTTTATGCGATATTTTTGATTTAGGATTTCTATTTCTACCGTCTGTTTCGCGCCCTGTTCACTCTTCATAACGCGATCTTATCCAACAGTAGAAAAGTGAGTCAAGGGAAAGGTATTTTATGGGGTAACCTCGATTACACCGCAAACGCCGGTAGTTGTCTGAATCAGCAGGAAGGCTTCGTATGCCAATAGCCCCTGGCTACGGACTACAACATCAGCCGGTGTAGCCACCAGGTATGGGGTTGGTAAAGTGGTACCGGCAGGATCCTTAAGCTGCAGAAGCGCATATGATGAAGTCAAGCCATCGGCGCGGAGAAGCCTTACGGAAATACTGGCCGCTCCTATTCCTGGAGCAGGGTATTGAGAATCTGTCGCATATATCCTGATACCCGTGGACTGCAATTGAGAGGCTGTTATCCTTTCCGGAACTGCCTGACAGAAGTCTTTGGTCATGAGTGTATTCACACATCCAAGTGGCAATGTAGCCGTATTGTCAAGTATCATTTGTTTGTCATTACATGTTAATGGGCTTATAAGTCCTGCAGCGTAAGAAGCAATAATCCCAGCATCTGTAGTTAGGGATGGAACAACAGGTAGTACGCCAGTAACTACTCCATCTTTATCCACGTCAGACATCAGACACCTTTGCACTGCATTCTCCGCATCGGAACATCTCAGTCCCGCAGCCGTAAGAGGCACTCCTTGCGCGATTTGAGCGGCTATTTCGGCATCCAGAATTGTAATGCCACCACTACCCTCAACATCACCACAAACAGTTGTTGCAGGACGACATGCGGGTGCCGAAGAGTTATTGACATGAAGATGTACTAAACATGATGTGGCAAATGGTGAAGGACCACTATCTCTTACGTCAATTCTTATTACTGCGTCCTGGCGATCAGAGACTCCAACACCGCTGGCAATACTATCCCAGTTAAAGGAGTAGGTTCCATTCATAGCCCCTGCAACAGGGTTTACAGAACCACCGGTAGGAGTCGCAAGCGCTGGTGTCGCGCTGCTTGTAATTGTGTCTATCTGATAATTCATGATTCCACTCGGTACCGCGACGTCAAATGTGATTGGTACGTTACCACTGACCGTTGAACCTGAGACGGGTGAGGTTATATTACACATTGCAACGGGCACAGGGATTATAGGTGTAACAAGTCCCGTAAACTGTGGTCCAACCAGGTTCATCGACGGTGCAGATGGAGCCCTTGGTGTAAGTGTATATGAAGTAGTTAAGTAGAGTATCGCAGCCTGGGCACCAGGGATTAACTCTACAACGTTTGAAGCGGTTAATGTCTGACCCGGATCAATGGATAAGTTACCACTATTCAATGTTAGCTGTGTTCCACCAGCCGCTGAAACGGTTTGAGTCAACCAGGTAATATCAGCCCCTGTCTGACAACGTGGAGCAAGGGTAAATTGTACAGAGCGATAAACATTGGGGGCTCCAACCATTGCCGAAAGTGTGTCGTCAGGAACCGGGGTAATATCTAAAACGTTTGTCAAGCAATCCTGCCAAAGGGCCTGAACATCCGCATTTACGACGAATGTCGCTGTCTCTTTTAATGAGCCGGATCCCGCAAGACCATAATTGATTGTAACCAGGAGCATTCCGGTTTCAACCACTGATCCAGGCGCCACACGGGCCAGACTTGTCGCGATATCCACTTGCCCAGCCAATAGCCCACTGAAATTGTACGGTAAAACCTCAATCAATGTTCCACCGCTAAGCGTAGTTGATTGTAATGCAATCGTTCCATCAACCGCAGGACATGCTCCGCTGGTAGAATTATTTGTTATTACAACATCCCCAAATCGATCTACTCCACTAGTGGACGCCATTATCGGATCAGGAGAGGTTAAGGCACTTAATGCACCGGCACATGGGCCTAGTGTAACGTTACCAACGATTGTGAATGTAAGGCTGACACCCGATGGTAAGGTTACCGTCCATAAATCGGTCACTGAACCCACTGCGGTAGGTGTTAGTGTCCCATCATATGTATAGGTTGTCAGTGATGAAGGTGTGCCACTTGCCGGACCGGTTGAGGTTAAAATCCCCGCGGTTCCGGTTTGTACCTTTGAAGCGGTAAACGATGTTGAGCCGCATTGCCCCGAAGGAGTAAACGTTAGGATGACCATATCCGTCTGAATCGGTCCACCTATTACACCATTCAATACTAAACTTTGTGTGGAGAGTGAAAATGCTGATAAGCACGGATCTGCTGAAACAACACCAACAATCGAAAATGTTACAACACCCCCTGTTGACAGGGTTAATGTGTAGTTGTGTGTAGCACTCCCTACTCGGCTTGTCCCTAATATGGCATTCCATGTAAATGTTGTAGGAGTAGTTGCAGCTCCAGTTGCTGGTCCGCTGGATGAAAGCAGATTCGGAGTCCCTGTTTCAACCATTGAGGCGTTGAAATTCACCGAAGAACAGGTTGCGGATGGAGTAAACACGACATCCACACTTCCTGTTGCAGGTGTTCCTCCGAAAAAGGCTGCTAAATTCAAGGTTGAAGGTGTAATCGTCAAGGCGGATAAACAGGCATCCTGAGTAACAGTGCCATCTATATTGAAGGTAATCACTCCACCTGTTGATAAATCGAACCTCCAGGCATGTGTTGTGTTACCTAAACTATTAGGAGTCAGCGTTGCGTTATATGGGATTGTTGTTAACGACGTTAAGCTTCCGCTCATTTGCCCTGTTGAAACCAGATTACCCGCAACACCAGTTTCAACCTTAGTGGCCGTGAAGTTTGTAGACTGACATGTCGCTGTCGGAGTAAATGCTACGTTTACAACCCCAGACCGAGGTATCCCACCCAGAATGGCCGAAAGCGATAAAGAGGCTGGTGTTATTGAAAACGCGCTTATACATGGGTCAACCTGACCTAATATTGCATCGACCGGAATTTGTGCCGCTACGGCTCCCGTATCAGTTAGAACCAGCTCTAGAACCCTATTCTCTGTCTGGGTCCCGGAACCGGAAGCTGGCCAGGTAGCTACAGCATTAGAGATAAAGTCTAAAACGGCGGCTCCTAATGTCCCGGTTGATGAAGGAGATGTTGGCAAGGTTATTCTCAATAGAGAAGGCCCAGAGATAGAAACCTGACGTTCTCGTAATTCGTAAGGCCTGTTCAGGCACGGAGTGGCCGCAGGGATTGTACCATCATAACTAATTTGTGCAGGCGCCTGGGATGATGGATCACCATAGTCCCCCGCAAAAGAGATTGAGGCCGGACTTCGCTGAAATGCCCCAGAAACAACGCAGGGATCTACGGTCGTAACAACTGAAAATTCACCACCTAATTTTTTCGAGAAATAGCGAATCCCACCCGTTAAATCAACGGAGAATATATAGTACGCATCAAGAGTAGCTCCTGGAGGACCAAAGACGGGTGAATGCGTAAAATCCAAATAACGAAATGTAACTGGTGATGTGGTCAGAGCCGTTGGCGCTGGATCCATAACGGCTGCAAGAAATCCAGGTTGGTCATTTTCCCTGTTTACCCTTGCTTGGTACACCAGGCTTGGGCAATCGTTTGAAACATACGAAAAACTTGTATCTAAATTTTCTGTAACAGACGCGTCTAGAGGAACCACCCTTGTATATGATGATGGGGTTATTGAAGATGAAAGAGCACACGCAATAGTATTATCAACAAACCACGCGGAAACGTCTAAATCAAATGGCCCCGATTCCCCTGTTCTACTTAAATCAACAATAATTTGAAGTGTATTGGTTTCAAGCCCTGTATCTGTTGAAGTACCGGCACGTATTGCAAGGACCACAGCAGCACCGGTGCCAAATGGCACAGGAGAGTTTAACGGGTTACCTCCCGCATCCTGGAAACCATCAAAATGTAAATCATTCGCAGTTGTCATTGCCGCTGAAGCAAGTGTGAGATCGCACACTTTGTCAGGAGGGTTATTATTTGTAAGCGTAACTAGTCTTGTCTCTGTATCTACTCCATCTGCTTCAACCGGGACATCAAAAGGATTAATGTTATTATAAGAAGCACTGTAAGATACACCTACGCTAGCTAAACAGCTATCAAGGAAATACGTACTGGATTGTGTACTTGGTAACGAAAGTGTGTCGTACTTCCTCCCACACTTACAGCCATACAAACCAACACCCACCGTTGCTAATAGGAATACGACAACCGTTTTCTGAATTAATCTCGCCACAACGTTCTGCACTTAAGATACCTCTCGTTAGAGATAAGGCCACAAAAAACCTTTGAAGATTCAATGCTGATTCTTTAGATGACTACTAAGGAAGAACTAACCACGAGGCTAAATTTGTGCTTCTCTCATTATAAAAAACGACGCCACAAAATGATACCCGCTTTTTGTAGTGTAAATTTCATTAGACGCAATTTAAGCTCAATGTTGAGATTTGCTTAATTATTTTTAATTATTTCCAGGGCAATAAGTGGTTTTATTGCCACCATGCCGCAGAAACAGGGACGTCAACAAATCTCATTATCGAGGTTCCACCCAAGGCATCCTTGCGTAGCATCCCAAGCTGGAAGCTACTACATTCGAAACCAAAGATGACCAAGGCGGGTGAAGAGATGCCCGATTGCGGCGCTGAATATGTAACTATTCCAGTCCGTTGCCCGTCTCGAACAAGAGAAAATGTTTTTGGAATATCCGTAGATATTACCGTATCAGATCCAATTGTAAGATATGTAATCTGCTTTAATGAAACCGAAGTTGTATATTTTGATCCGTTTTGAAACAATATCTTTGCCTGCCCTGGAAAACCTGCAACCGAATACGACAAGGCGATTGAACCAGGATCAATCGTCACCCCGGCGCAATCAACGGGAGCACCCCTGGTAATTCCCTCTACAGGCTTTAACGCCGGCTCTTCTTTAGTTTCTTCACCATTTTCTTTTTTTGTAACAGACAGCTCACCGTCTTTCGCACCGCCGCTTTGTTCCTCGGATTCTTCGCCGCTGACAGCCTCGCTTCCAGCGCCGCCATCACCACCGCCACCTCCTCCGCCACCACCTTTTCCACAGCTTACCGAGATGGCCAAAACCCCAACCAGGAGACAAAGGGCTTTTAAAGAAATAAAATTCCTCATCTCTTCTACCCCACAATAGAGACTCTTATTACTCTTTTAATTTTAGCTCTGCTTTTATTAAATACCAGTTAAGATTCTGTTTAAGATTATTTACAATGACGGAGATTTGCTACTGCTATTCTGATTCTTTCCGTTATTTAGTGAAGGTTAATCGTGATACACAACGGTGTCTTGAGCGTCATCCTGAGC
>MGRR01000035.1:8162-11861 GCA_001798265.1 Deltaproteobacteria bacterium RIFCSPHIGHO2_12_FULL_43_9 | reverse complement strand
TCGATTTTTTTCTCTCATCTTCCTTGTCTCGCCGCATGTCTCGTTCTCCTCGCTACGAATTATGTTTTGGGATAGGCTCTTAGACATGGCTCATAAAATTGCAATCCACTAAAGTTGCTCGAGAGCTTGAGCAAAGCTGATAAGACGTCTCAGGAGTGCATTATAATAGGAATAAGGATCCAAATAGCCCTCTTGAATAATTAAAGCGTATAATTTCAATTCTGGCTCTTTCACGAATTCTGAATGTGGCGGTGTATGTAAACCGGCGCTTTCAAGTCTGGGCTTACCAATGCAAACTAAAAGGGCCGGAATAGTTAGGCGTGAATTTTTCAGGTCTTGTATTCCTTGGTCTATAAAATCAGCTCCGGGTAAATTCATTAACCCTGGGTTCACTTACGACTCCTGCTTAAGAAATCTTTCTACTTTTTTAGAGAACGCCTCTTGATCAATACCTGGATACTTCATCAGATGACCTACTATCTTCTGGAAGAATTCTCCTACTTTTCTACGTTCAATAAGGCCATGTTGTACCATGTTTTCTACATCCTCCAAGTCTCGTTGGAGCCCTCTTTCTATTTTGGCCAAAGCCTGGCTGTAAAAATCGTAATGATAAACATCTAATTTACCATACTTACCTATAAACCGAGAACGTTTAGCCCAGTCAGGAAGGGGTGGAATAAAATGGTCTGGTGAAGCCAACTCTATATTAATGTTTAGCTCTTCTTTGGCCTGCGATAGCGCTTCATAGATTCCCTGAGGTTCTGGATCAAACTTGCAATCTATATCTACCGTTCTATCCCTCCAACCTATGAGCACAGCTGAGGCTCCACCCGTAAGGTAGAGGATCCCGCCGGATTTAATATGCTTGCCCAGGTATTCAAGAAATTCCGCAGTCTTTGCCCTATCAGTTTCGTATCTCAAAAAAAATCTCCTTAAACCACAACTGCCGTTGGAGGTGCCCTTTATTGGAGCTCTACTATAGAGTCAGGACCTCAAATTTGCAATCAACTACAAAGTAGAGTTGGTAGTTGTAGATTGGCAGGTTGTTATTTTTGTTTTTTTGTAAGTGAGCTCAATCAGTTGTAATGCTCGGTTCAAATTCGGGTGCTGCCTCCAAATGTCCTCAGCCTGTGGTAGACCAACTGTTATGATTTTAAAAATTCTTTAACATTATCTGAATTAATAAGAACTGCCTCTTTGGATTGTGGAAACGTAAAATAGAATTCGTCCAGTGCGGTAAGATGCCGATCTTTCATTGAATCATAACTTACTTGTATTGGCACCACACCGTCGTTATCAATAGCCACGAAATCAACTTCTCCCTTGCCCTTCCAATAATAAATCTCCTTATACTTTCTTCTCAAATGGAGATAGACCATATTTTCAAAGTCTTTGCCTCTATCCTGGCCAGACTTTGTTATAACTGCCCTTCTTAGCCCAGTATCAATTGCATAATATTTTTTTTGCCTAGCCGTTTGTTGCTTTTCCGAATATGCGAAATATGGGCACCTGCAAATGAGGTATGCTTTTTCGCTAGCATCAAGATAAGAACTAACCGTGTCTGTTGAAATCCCAAGTGTGCCTGCGATTTTTCTCGAGCTGAGTTCCGAACCACAAGCCTCATAAACAATTTTAATTGTGCTTCGCAAATCTTTAATAGATCGACCATGTATTCGCTTCCTGACATCTCTTTCCAGGATGTCATCAAAGTATTCCTTTAATAACCGTTCTCCCAGGTTTTCTAATACCGGTTGAGGAAAACCACCATTTTTTAAATAATTGTCGACGGTCAGTCTTGGTTGGTTTTCTGAGATCTCTTTAAAACTGAACGGAAAAAGTTCAATTGTTATATGCCTGCCAGTAAGAACCGTAGAAAGCTCTCCGGACAAAAGAGAGGAATTTGATCCTGTAATTATAAAATGGTCGGATTTGGGTCTTTCAAGTCTCGAGTGAAGCCAGCGCTCCCAGCCTTCAACATGTTGTATCTCATCCAGGAAAAAATAATGTTCTTTACCTTCAATCTTTCTTTTGTGACCTATTTCAACTATTGCATCAAGCAATTTATAATTTAGCACATCGGAGAGTTTTGGATCTTCAAAATTCACAAAAGTTGCATTCCTGGGCGGAATGCCAAAATGACTTAAATATTGAATAAGCAGGGTCGATTTTCCGCACCTTCTGACACCCTGAACCACAAGGGCTATATTTGCCAACGGCTTTGGTAAATTCACCTCTCTTTTTATGAACCTTGGAGGGCGTTTGTCCCAAAAACTCCAGTAATTAAGAATAGTTAGGAGATCACTTTCTGCAATTTTAAGACTGTCGACCATAATCGTCACCCCGAATACCGTAGATTATGATCGACAACTAAAAGCATGTCAACCATTTTCCGGTGGTAATAGTGCATTCAGGTAAGCTGCAGCCTCTCAAGCGGGCATTGTTTTTTATGCCCGGAGTACGTCATCAAAATCAGGATTCCAGCAATACTGTGGAATCGGGTGCCGCCTCAAATTTAATCTGGGTCCTCATTGACACGTTATGATTTTTTTATAACCATCCTCCGGCGTCTTACGTCGCAAGGAGGAATCGAACGTGAAAAAAATAATCCTTTTTACTGTTTTGGTTATGCTGCCTTCAGTTAATTCTTTCGCAACAAGTTCCCTTAAATGCTCCAACGCTGACGGAACCTTGATGCGCGGAGAAGAGGAGAGTGCGGGGAAAACAACCGTTTATTATCTATTGTGGGGCAGTCGTAAATATTACCAGGATGATAAAAAACTCATTGAAGTCTCATTTGATGAGCCTAAAAAGTTAATCCTTAAACAAACAAGATTTGATACGTTGGATGGACGGTTTGAGGATATCTCTTATGTCATCCCCCTTACTGCGAAAGTTAAAGAGGCTACCCCTGGAGATGATATAAGCCCTCCAACCACTAAGACTTATGAAGACTCGGGTTGGGTAATATGTCACTTGAAGGAATATCCGGAAGTGGAGTAGCAAAAAGGTGTTGTCGAGTCTTAGCGTACGGCACTACCTAAGCTATCTGTAGTTTTACGGACACTCGCTAACAGGCGGAGTTATTCCAAGAGTAGCCCGCGCAACACCAAGTACATCAAGGATACCTATTTGGCCATCACACCTGTAATCGCAGTACCTAAGAATACCGACCCTCCCCTGCTCGGAGGCTAGAGTCATGCCAAGGGAGTACTGAGACAGAAGCATGGCATCCGTAATGCTAACAGCCCCACCATCAACATTGCACCCGGACCCGACAGAAGTAATAACCTGGACCGAGTTTGTAACAAAAAAATCCGGCCCCTGTTCCACAACTGTGTCGAGAAAATCACCAACAGGGTTATTTAATGAAGCATACTGCCTATTAACAAACCGGGCTGCGTTTGTAAGAGAGTTTTCAGGAACCCTAATACTATTTACCTCAACGCACTGCAGCCCCATATTACTCCAACCCGATTCTCCATAGAGGGAACAGAGTATGGTCGCGTATTGCGCTCCGGTAAAAGTGGGTCCTATTACTGTTTCACCAGCAAACTGCTGCGTGCCAGGATCCGCGTATCCAGACCAGTCGGTATTTATAACCCTTGTGGTAACGGGCAATTGGCTCGGTGAAGCTGCTACACCGCTAGTAAGGTAAATATCGTTTTGCGGAACCCCGGGTGTCGTTGGTCGTGAGGTGTT
>MGRR01000035.1:0-8143 GCA_001798265.1 Deltaproteobacteria bacterium RIFCSPHIGHO2_12_FULL_43_9 | reverse complement strand
CCACTCTGAAATAGGATGGGGTCCCATCCGGCCTATAATCAACCCTTGCCGGCATCCATTCTGAAATAGCCCAATCACCAGCAACAGGATTCAGCCCATAGTGGACGTTAACCAGAAGGGCGTCCCGGGTAGGATCGTGTGCCCCCGGGGTATTCTCCGCTACATAATATAACCTGCAAGCCTGATTAGGAAGGGCAGATCTTGCATAGAGGCAGGTCAGAAATAATTTATCACTGATGGAATAAAAACCCCTGGGTACATAGCTCGCTGGAATTTTAAAAACCTTACCCGGTACCTGTTCATATCCTCTCTGGGTTCTTTGTAGAATCGCTATGTATGAGTAACTGGGCGATGAGAGCCTAGTTACCAAGACAGCTACCTGGACACCAATCGGTACCTGCCCTGGCGCGGCAGAAGACCTACGTACAGTGATTGCGTCCACAATACGATATCCACCGTACCTAAGATCGGCGACTGGAACCTGAGGAGAAAGTGATATCCCATCCGCGTCAAAGTCATTCGCTACTATAGCACCGTTGACACCTCCAATGACGGTCAGCTGGTATTTTTGAACCACCTCGGCGGAACTACGTAAAGGGAATAAAAATATCGATGCGAAAAATAGAGCAAATATAAAATAGCGGGTAAACATCGGCATTCCTCCCTAATGTTGGCCGAACCTTGGTCAAATAAAGCCGCTGTAATCTTATCGGGAGAAGATAGGGGATGAAGTAGGCATCAGCACCACGTTAGAGGCAATGAAATCAGCCGGTTACGCAACGTAACAAAAGTTAAAATTTTCCATCCAATTTTTTGGACAGGTTTATTATCTGTCCTCTTCTGGTTCTTCCGTGTAGGAATCTGAGGCATCTTCACACAAGCATATTGCCGCCTGTTTTTCCCTGCAGATCGGTATAGACTTTTTAACAACACACCTGCCACTACTTTTATTACTGTTTGCTATGCACCAAGAGTTACAATCAATCCTCACAAATAGTTTTGAGGCTGTGCATCCCCTAGTAGCATCCCCGTCCGGATTTATCGCAATAGCTTCCATTAAGTGGTTATTGTCAGCGCAATAGTCATAATCAAAAGGATAAAGTTTTCCGGTGCAAGATGACCCCCAAGGTCTCATCGGGACATCATATATCAATAGACATGCGGGGACCCATGGTAAAACACCACCATCTGCATCTTTGTAGATTCTATTCCCCTGAGCAATTGAAGGTGCCGGGAGAAATAGTATTAATATGATCATTATAGATTTAAACATTACTTATCTTTTCGGCAAAAAGTAGGATATGTAATATGTGAATCTTTATCAAGAATTGGCAATATGTGTTTTAAGGGAATGGGTCACCCGATTTTGCTGGGCGCATTGGCCAACGGCTCAGCTTGATCTGCCGGCTCATTTTTAATATCATCTGTTTAAATTTCATAAGGGGATACTCTTGAGCAGATTCGCAGCTATCGCTCTCATATATTCAGCGGTTTCAGGGTGCACATTGGCATCACGCAATCCAAATGATGAAGTAATTATTTTTAATGCCGGTACACGTTGGGAATTGTTCAACAAGGAGTAGTGCTCGTCTTGTTTGCGTTGCGTATTAAAATCTTCATCCTTCTTTTCGTTTGCATCTCCTTACCCTCGCAGGGTATCTCTGCCGGTGAGGGGGGGGGAAATCGGCGTCTGGCGGTATCCACAAAAGAGATTTTCGCTACGATGAAACCGGGTACAGCCTACCGCAAGGATATTTTTGTCAGAAATGGTTCATCCGAAGTAATCCCTGTTCAGGCATATGTATGGGACTTGTGGCACAAGGGGGGAGAGGAGATTTACGCACCCCAGGGAACCTATCAGTCGTCAGCAGCGCAGTGGATTACAATTCAACCCCAAAAATTATCATTGGCACCCGGAAAGAGCGGGAAATTTCATCTGAATATATTTGTGCCGGCTGGAGCAACCGGTGGAAATTACGCGGTCATTTTTTTTGATACAACACCCCCGTTAGAATTGGTGTCAGGCAAACCTCTTCAAATAGACGGAAAGATGGCGAATGAAAAAAGGGTTAAGATCGGAATACCAACGTATATAGAGGTTGCGGGGACAGGAAGAGCCGAGCTGGACATCAGAAGGTTTAATATAACAATAGCCGGCGGCTCAAAATCGATAAAAACAGAATTTGTGGTTAAAAATATCGGGGACGTTCATGTTACCCCATCTGCGGGCATTAAGATCTATAACAGTAGTAAAAAGCTGGTCTGGCAGTATCCGCCGAAGGATTTAGAGATTAATAAAATTATTCTGCCGCAGCAGGAGATATCCATAAACGCAGAATGGGAAAAAATATTAAAACCGGGCCGGTATACGGCTATATTAACGGTAAACTGCGGCTCAGGTCATCCCAAAACCATGCAGAGAGATTTTAAAATCTAGTAGACCAAATCATTAGTTCTGGATACTTCAGCCCTTAATGTGTCATCCCGGCGAAAGCTGGGATCCAGAGATTCCGACTTTCGTCGGAATGACATAAATATGCAAAACTAATGATTTGGTGTACCAGTAGAGCGTTTCAAAAGTTTTGTCATTCCGGCGAAAGCCGGAATCTATAAAATTTGCGCTAGATCCCGACTTTCGTCGGGATGACGAAAGTCAGGATGACGAAAATATGCAAAATTTATGAAACGCTCTACTGGTGTTTAGTTGCCTGAATTGTGAATATACCTCTTCCATCCTCCCTAAAACGCCTCTCATAGCCTGGGAAGGTGGGGAATGGGGGCAGCGAGGCTTCGTCCCCTTCTTTGTTTGAATATATCAGGAAATTTTGTCCGCTAAGTTTCTCAACAACAACGTTCATGTATTGATAGTGATCGCTCTTTATGAGCAGTTTTCCATCATTGCCTAATACCTTATAAAGATCCTCACTAAATGAATCAGAAAAGAGTATATGCTTTTTATGCCTCTCCTTCACCCACGGCGTCGGAAAATTGATTATTACCTTGGCCACCTCGCCATCATTAAAGTAATCCTTTAACAATTCCCCCTTCCCTCTTATAATTTTTCCATTAATTAGATTATTTCTAATTAATTTCTCAGCGCATCTCACACCCCTTTTATATTGTTTTTCTATTGCGACATACCCATCTTCCGGATGAGTCTTCAGATAATCAACCAGAAACCAGCCATTGCCCGGACCTATCTCTACAATCAGCCTCTCTTTTTTTAAAACATCCCTCCAACCACCCCGGAATTTCGACGCATCCGTTTCATCAATTAACCACCCATAATACTCTTTACACCTTGCTATATATGGATTGTGTGAGGGATCAAAGACCATAAAAACGCTATGCGGGAAGCGAGATTTTTAAAACCTCGTCAATATTGGAGGCATAGTGAAATTTTAATCCATGTTTTGTCTTGCCCGGAATCTCATGCACATTCTTGAAATTCTCCTTGGGCACTATCACCTCTTTCACCCCTGCCCTTTTTGCGGCGATTATCTTTTCTCTTATCCCTCCAACAGGCAAAATTTTTCCAGTCAATGTAACCTCCCCCGTCATGGCCAGGCGCGGTTTTATCGGAGAATTCCGTAAAAGCGAGACCAGACTCGTCACAATGGTGACACCGGCCGAGGGTCCGTCTTTGGGGATCGCGCCAGACGGGAAGTGAATGTGGATATCCTTCTGATCGAACCTTATCTCCTTTGGAATCTTGAGCGTATCCGCGTGTGAGCGGACGTAGCCAAGCGCGATCCTCGCTGATTCATTCATCACCTCGCCAAGTTGCCCCGTTAATTCCAGTTGCTGTTTTCCAGGCATAGTACTGGACTCGATAAAGAGAACCTCACCCCCGGACTGTGTCCAGGCAAGCCCGACAGCGACACCGGGAATAGTCGGACGATTGGCAAGTTCATTATAGTTTTCCTCAACACCAAGATATTCCTTGATCTTGGTCGATTTTATCTGGACAGGGGGGATAGATTTGGTAGCCAATTTAGAGGCAACCTTTCTGCATATCTTCGCGATATGCCGCTCAAGGTTCCTAAGACCAGCTTCATTCGTATAATCCCGTATTATCTTCTTAACTGATGACTGACTGAATTTTAACTGCTCAGGTTTAATACCATGCTTCTTCAACTGCTTTGGGATTATATATTGCTCGGCAATACTTACCTTCTCATCTTCAATGTAACCGGGTAATTTTATTATCTCCATTCTGTCCAAAAGGGCGCGGGGAATCGTATCCGTAATATTCGCCGTCGCTATAAACATCACGTTTGACAAATCGACAGGTATATCCAGATAGTGATCCAGAAATTCCTTGTTCTGTTCCGGGTCAAGGGCCTCAAGCAGCGCCGATGAAGGATCGCCCCGGAAATCAGCTCCTATTTTATCAATTTCATCCAGCATGAATACCGGATTATTCGTACCAACCCATTTCAACCCCTGAACAATCTTTCCGGGCATCGCCGCTACATAGGTTCGCCTGTGCCCCTTTATCTCCGCCTCATCCCTCATGCCACCAACAGAGAACCTGTAGAATTTTCTACCCATGGTCTGGGCCACGGACTTTCCGACACTTGTTTTTCCAACACCCGGGGGACCAACAAGGCAGAGAATCGTACTCCCATGCTCCGGGTTCAGTTTTCGCACGGCCAGAAATTCAATAATCCTCTCCTTCACATCCTTTAATCCATAATGATCCTGATCCAGAATCTTTCTGGCCTTCGGAAGGTTTAACTGATCCTGGGATGATTTCGACCACGGAATGGCAATCAGCCAATCCAGATATGTCCTCACCGTGTGGTATTCAGAGGACTCGGGGTTCATTGTTCTTATACGTTCAAGTTCACTTTTTACCCGTTCCCTAACCCGCTCAGGCATTTTTGCCTCTTCAATAAGCTTCAGAATCTTTTCAAATTCCTGAGTTCGCTCATCCTTTTCCTCCCCAAGCTCCCTTCTGATGGCCTTCAACTCCTCGCGCAGGAAAAATTCCTTCTGATTTTTGGCTACCTTGGAGTGGATTTCATCCTGAATCTTCTTCCCAATATGCATAATATTTATTTCATGGGTCAGTAGCGTTGAAAGCCGCTCCAGGCGCTTCCTGACATCGGGAAGTTCCAAAAGTTGCTGTCTGTCTTCGAGTTTCAGTTTAAAGTGAGCGGCAATAAAGTCCGCCAGGGCCCCAGGGGTTGTCAGATTGGCCATTATCATACCGATCTCTTCCGATATCTGACGGTTGAGGTTCATTACCTCTTTGAGTTGATCCTGAACAATCCTGAAAAGCGCCTCCAGCTCTGAACTATCTTCGCATCTTTCTTCAATTATTTTAATTTTTACAATTATAAATGGAACGGTTCTTAGAAATCTCTCCACCTCAACGCGCTTTATCGTTTGAAGAAGAATACTTAAGCTTCCATCAGGAAGCCTGAGATTTTTCACGATCTTCGCGACTGTTCCAACGTTAAAGAGATCACTGGGGGAAGGGTCATCAATAGTTGGATTTTTTGTGGTTACGCCCACTATATATTTTCTGTTGTTTTCAAAAAGATGTTCAAGCATTCTTGAAGAAGAACTCTCCTTGGGAACAACAAGAGGAACCATCATACCAGGGAAAAGAACCAGATTCTTGAGTGGCAAAAGATGGAGGTTTACAGGTATCTCCTGCCGGTTTTTAACGATAGGGAGATTCCCCTTATCACCCTCCCTGGATAAATCAATTATGAGGTCGCTTTCAAACAAAAATTGCCCCTTGAACTCTTTTTCCGATAGACGTAACCTAGATCGGAATTTAGAAAAGTCAAGGCGGACTGCTAAATTCTCTGGGAGTTTTAATCAGATATAGGAGAAATCATGGGCAAGGGAGACAACAGAAAAAGCGCAAAGATGAAGCGAAGGAAAAATCAGACCAGAAAGAAGACAAGAAGAAAGAAAAGGGCCGCTGAAACAAAAGCTCGAAGGAAGCACAAATGAAGCCGCTAAAAAACATAGTCTGCGCAACGGATTTCTCTGACAACTCCAATGAAGCACTTAATTACGCGTCGAAGCTTGCGAAGACATTTGGCGCCGAGCTTGTGCTAATCCACGTTATAGAGGATGTATTGGAGGCTGCGGCAAGCGTTCCATTCACCTATGCGGGAATCGAGGGGTTTGACAGACAATTAATCCAGCTTAAGGCGAAAATTAACGATGAGCTTCAAAAGAAGAGCGAGGAGCTAAATAAGATGGGTGTTAAGACCTCATATCTAGTATTGGAGGGAAACCCCGTTGCTGAGCTCATAGAGTATCCTGCGGATCACCCCTGCGATCTTATTGTAATGGGAACGTATGGGAGAACAGGACTTCCACATCTCCTTATTGGAAGTGTCGCTGAAAAGGTTGTGAGAAAGGCTCCATGCGCCGTATTGACGGTCAGAGGAAAACAGAGGTCAGCATAAAGTGGAATTACTAAAAACCATCCTCGTCCCGGTCGATTTTTCCCGCTGCTCGGAAAGGGCCCTGCAGGAGGCACTAAATCTTGCGGTAGCAAGCAAGGGCATGGTCCACCTTATGCATGTAATTACATCTTTCGCAAGCGAAGAGCTTCCCCCATTCGTTGATCCAAATATTATCTATAAAATTGAAGAATCTGACATGAAAAATCTCGCCATTGACGCATTATCCAAACTTTACGACGAGGGACAAAGAGGTGGGGCCAGGGTTGCCGAACATCCTATAATCAGAACCGGTAAAGCAGGAAGGGAGATTGTTAAAGCGGCCGAAGAGATAAACGCCGATTTAGTGGTTATTGGGACCATAGGAAGATCTGGTTTTGAGAGGCTTTTGGCTGGGAGCACAGCGGAATACGTAGTCCGACACGCTAAGTGCCCCGTTTTAACCATGAAAGAACATTCCCCAACCTTCGTACCTGTAAAGGGGTCAGACCCCTTACATTAAAAAAGGGGTCTGACCCCTTATGCCTCACGACATTTAAGCGTGCTTAAAAAACCCTTTAATTCATCCTTCATATATTCCTCCGGAAGCAGTGGCATCGTTTTCACATTCTCCTTCTCCTCGATCAAATGTCTGACCATAATCGCACCACTTTTAAATCTGATACCAAGCCACCCCTCAAGTAACAAAAACCTTAATCCACTATCTAATCTTAATTTTATTGCCCAAACCGCTCCCCCCTCTTGGTTTTCGCTCTGAACGACACATATTAGATTGGAATAACCTGAAAACAGGAACTCGGAAGATAAGGAAGAGGCGTTTAGTGGTACAAGCATAGAGATAATCAGAAGCACGTATAGAATGAATTTCATATAAAATATGATATCATAAGCTAAAGTTTATTCTTCAACTTGACACTAAGCAATTTTCTATAATAACTTCGCGTAGTTACGTTAAGGGAAAGATGACCAAACAAAAAAAATCACCCATACCAAAGATACCTGTGCCAAGAGGACCCCATGGTCCACATGGGCATGCAGGTCCACAACCTCCAAAAAAGGGACTAACCATAGGTTACATCTTGCTTGCCCTTCTCCTTCTCTATCTATTTCTCTACGGACCATTGATGGGCAAAATCCCTTCAAAAGAGATCTCTTACAGCGCGTTTAAAAAGATGATTACGCAGGGTGAATTCTCCGAGGTAATAATCGGGGAGACAAAATTAAGGGGTGAAATTCTCGACCCACAAACCGGAAAAGCAACAACGGCATACTCCACCCCCACCCTGGATGACAAGGAGTTAATTCCAACCCTTGAAAAATATAACGTTGTATTCTCCGCTGAACCAAAGACACCGATTTTAAATACGCTGATTTCGTGGGTCATACCGCTTGCCCTCCTCTTTATAGTCTGGATGTTTTTAATGAGGAGATTAGCCAGAATGGGCCCGGGACCAGGTGTTATGAGCTTTGGAAAAACCAGGGCAAAGCTTCTGGCCGAGGAGGAGATTCAGACAACATTCAATGATGTAGCAGGGGTAGATGAAGCAAAAGAAGAGCTACTCGAGGTTATAGATTTTTTAAAGAATCCGAAAAAATATACATCCCTTGGTGGAAAAATCCCCAAAGGTATACTGCTTGTAGGCCCTCCCGGCACGGGAAAAACACTGCTCGCCAGAGCAGTGGCAGGCGAAGCAGGGGTTCCATTCTTC
>MGRR01000034.1:180-8131 GCA_001798265.1 Deltaproteobacteria bacterium RIFCSPHIGHO2_12_FULL_43_9 | reverse complement strand
TTCGCGGTGATGTTCGTCCAGTATCTGGTACGCGACGGAACTGATCGCGGTATTTATGCGGCGGTAATTGCCAAGAAGATCTAAATGAATCGAGGATGTAGCGAAGGTCTCTCTTAATCCCCTGTGCAATCTATCAAGGTGAGTTTCACGAAGCTTATCCTCCTGAATTCTTAAATCCTCCTGATGGCGAAGAAGCTTCATCGCAAGCTCCCTATCCCTGGTAGCGAACACAGAGATTGCAAGCTGGAAGTTTTCCACAACCTGTTTATGAAACTCTTCAATTTCACCGAGTCCTTCATTGCTGAAAGTCAAAAGTTTTCTGTTTTTTTTGGTGGCAAGCTCTGTAATATTGGAATCAATTATATCTCCCGTATTTTCCAGCTCAGACGCGAATGATATTAATTCCACCTCTCTGGAGGCCTGAGTGGGGGTTAAATCTCTTTGAGATAGTTTCGCGAGGAAAAACCTCACCTCCCGATCCAATATATCGACCTGATCGTCCATCTTGTGTATCTCTTCAACCAACTCCTGACTAAATCTTTCGAATAACATAATGCTCTTCTTTATCATCTGAAGTACGATATCGGCGCTTCTTAATATCTCTCTTGTCGCCTGAGCAAAGGCGAAAGGGGGTGTATCGAGGGCATGTGGTGTTAAATATCTAACCTTAAATCCCTCATCTGGAACAATTGGGAATATTTTTTGTACTACCTTAGATCCGGCAGGGATAAAGGGGAGAAAGGCAAGAGCAATGGTGAGATTAAACAGCGTATGAGCGTTTGCTATCTGATGACTTATCTCAGATGAAGTTAATCTGCATAGGTCCGCAAAGTATCCAATAAATGGGATAAAGATTGATACTCCTAATACCTTTAGGAATAGGTAGGAGATCGCAATCTGCCTGCCACGGGGTCTTGCCCCAAGTGATGCCATGAATGAAGTCATGCATGTTCCGATATTTGCCCCTAATACCAATGCAATCGATCCCTCAAGGGTAAGATGCCCGCTTAATGCTACAGCCATCGTAAATCCAACTGTTGCGGCCGAGTTCTGGAAAAGGAATGTGAGGGCTAGACCAAAAAGAATGCCCCAGATCAAGTGCGTATTAAAAAATGTGACTATTAACTGAAAGATTTCCGCATTCCTGATTGCCAGCGTGGAATCAGACATCAGTTTCATTCCGAAAAATATGAAACCAAAGCCCATCAGGGTATATCCATAACTTTTGAATGGTTTTTTAAATACGAGTGATAATATAAACCCCGCTGTTAAAAAGGGCAGACCAAACTCTATAATTTTGAACGAGATCAACTGAACGGTAACAGTAGTCCCAACGGCGGCCCCCAGTAATACAGACATCGCCTGCGTTGTAGTAATTAACCCTGAGCTCCCTAAGCCCACCAGCAATACGGCGGTTGCCCCGGAGCTTTGCAACATAACGGTCATCACGATGCCAAGCAGGAGACCAAGAAGACGATTCTCCGTCATCGTGTGTATTACGTCACGGATTCTCTCACCTGCTACCTTTTGGAGATTCTCTCTTGTAAGCTGGACCCCAAATAGAAAAAGGGCTAGACCACCAAAGAGAATAGTTGTCGGAAGGGGCATGATTTCTCCAGGGAATTAATACAACCCCCTAATATTATTAGGATAGCAAAATAATTTGTAGAGCAAAAGTTATTCAATTGGTGACGGAGGCAAATTGCTTATTTATCATACAATTTGCCTCCGTCACCAATTGCATAACTTGTAATCTTGGATGTGAATTGATTGAATGTCCAGATGATCGGGATTTATCACATACTTTATCACCTCGGGTTACTCACCCTGTTGCCTCTATTTTTTCTTAAGATGTTCAGGCAGCAGAAATATAAGGCTGGATTTTCACAGAGGGTTGGAGTCGTTCCAGCGGAATTGGTTAATGCAGTAAAGGGAAAAGAGGTAATATGGCTGCACGCCGTATCTGTAGGAGAGGTACAGGCGGCACTTCCTCTTATCAATGAATTAGTAACAAGGTTTCCACACTACAAATACATTGTCAGCACAACCACAAATACGGGGCAGAATGTTGCCAGGGAGCGGCTTACAAACAAAAACATCCCCGTTTTTTACTTTCCTTTCGATTTCTTTTGGGCCGTTGATAGGGTGCTAAACGCGATAAGCCCGAAAATGGTACTCATTATGGAAACTGAAATCTGGCCGGCATTTTTAAACGCCTGTTGTAAACGAAGCATCCCGATTGGAATTATTAATGGCAGGTTGTCAAATAAATCCTTCAGGGGTTACAAAAAGATAACATTCTTCTTAAAACCACTTTTAAAAGAGATTAAATTCGTCGCCGCGCAATCCGCCTCAGATAAACATAAATTTATCAAGTTGGGAGTTAAGGAAGAAAATATATTCGTTACCGGGAACCTGAAGTTTGATCAAATGCCAAATGACACCCCTTTTACACAGTCTCAATTGTCGGATTTCAATTTATTAAAAGATAAGCAGCTTCTGATAGCCGGAAGCACTCACCGTGGTGAAGAAGAGATATTAATCAGGGTATATAAAGCCTTAATGACAAAACACCCTGACCTTACCCTCCTTTTGGCACCACGTCACCCGGAGAGACTTCCGGAGGTAGAAAGGCTTGTAGCCGGGGCTAGATTAACACCAGTACGCAGAAGTCTGCTCTCCCAAAAGAGGGGCATAAATTCTAATGAGGTAATAATTCTCGATACCATGGGAGAATTGGCCAGAATTTATCAATTCGCAACCATGGTTTTTATCGGCAAAAGCCTGATTCCTGATGGGGGGGGACAAAATCCGCTGGAGCCCGCGGCTTTCGGTAAACCAATCATGGTAGGACCAAATGTAATTAATTTTAAATCCATATACAGAGATCTTAAGGAAGGGGAAGCAATAGCAGAGATAAGCGATGAAAAGTCACTTAAAGAAACCACGGAAAATTTTTTATCAAACCCAAAAGCAAGGGAAACCCTTGGAAATAACGCAAGAAGAGCCGTCGAAAGGAATAGGGGCACTGCCGAAAGGACACTCAAGCTACTTCAGTCTCACCTGGAAATAGCCTAAAATAGGCCTGTAATTTCAATGTGTTACGGAATTGTTAAGTTTTTTTAAGATTTTCCGATACGTCGTTTATGAAGAAATTTCGCCAAGCCATACTCATAGGCTCAATTGCGAGCATCCTCATTTGGGGCGGGGTTGCATTATATTTTCTTCTCTCAACCCGGGATCGACTCAATAACACACTCAGTCCAGAGCTTGAAAAGCTTAATAACGCCTTTTATCAAACCCTTAATAACCAGACACGGTCAATTGAGCACGAGATAGAAATGCAGGGGTTGGCGGAAATCATTACTCAGAGTGATGGCAGCCAGTTTTACAACAAAAAATTAGAAATTGTTTTAGACAGAATAATGTATACTCAGGGGTTACACATTCTGTCAGTAATTTCTCCAGATGGAAATACGATCGCCAGGGGTTCAAACCCACTGGAAAGAAATGATCTGATTTATTTTCAAAATTATGACCATCTAAATCCACCAGCAGCGAAACTGCAAGATTTGATTACGTTGGCAGCAAACGGAAGAACGATTTCCAGTGCTGAACTGTTCCCAAAGGTTTTATTGGATAAGGAGTATGCCTTAATAAGACTTGAAGATGGGGGATCACAGAAATCTCCACTCTCTGAAATCTCAGAAATGATCTATCAGGACAGGGATGGCAACCCGCTCACATTAAATGGAGAAACCAGAGAAACAAGGGGGTTGGCACACGTAACAATTTTACCAATTCGCGACAAAGATGAAACATTGGCGGTATTAATTGGCGCGAGGCTCCTCTCAAAAGAAACAAAAATTCTTTATACATTTCACAGGACAACGGATTCTGGAATTTATCATCCAACTATCTCTGTTGATGGAATGAGAATTGCCACGACACTCCCAATTGATGGCGGGCCATTAAAGGGAAGGCCCGCCATTAATACATTTCTGGAATCAAATCCGAAAATCTCACTTCAAACACCGGTTTTTGACTACAATGGCAATCAGATAGCCATGCTTCAGCTTGAAGAACCACCGGTAAAATGGGCAACACTGCCGCCACCACAAACATCACATCAAAATATTGTAAAAAAAGGCCCAACTGATGTCGAACTCAAAAAGAGTTTTGATAGCGTAAATCCCCCATGGATTCCACTTGGATATCTTCTGATTGCGATAGTTCTCGGATTTGTCGCGTTATTAATACTTGTAACAACAGCAAAAGAGTTATTCCTCACAATAGGCAACACAATCAAAAGAAGGTACTACCTGAATCAGAATAAACCAAAAACTCCGGCGCCTAACAAGGAACATGAAATTGAGTTTTCATTGAACGAAGAAAATAAAACAAACATATCAGAACAGGAACTCGAAGAATTCACATCATCACTTATGGATAACCCAGATGCGACTCCACCGGCTTAATTCTCTTTTGTTGATGTCTCTTGTAATTATCGCGATTTTTGGCTCTGCATCCAGCTATATTTCATGCCTGTTTTTGTCAAAGGATCTACTTCTGCTGGCCGAGGCGATCAATTATCAGATTTATATCTCTAATTTAATTGATCCAATTTCGATGCTAAAGGAAATTCAATATATAAACGTGCTTACGCTTATTACACTCTCCTTTATTCCTTTCGTCCTTATCCTTATAAGAAATTCTAAAGCCCTTGTACCCGAAACTAAAAAGGTAGTCTTTCAGGACGCACAAGAGGTCCTAAAGCAACATCCACATATTGTCTGGACTGAATTTTAACTAAGAATAGTGACCTATTAAGCTTTTATGCAGTCGCCCGGAGGTCAACCATTTTCTTAGCATCGGAGAGGATAACCGAGACAAGCCTTGATATACCCGGCTGTTCCATCGTTACACCATAAAGCACATCGGCGATTTCCATGGTTCTCTTATTGTGCGTAATTATAATAAACTGGCTCTGTCTCGACATGTGTTTCACCATCTCATTGAATCTTCCAATATTCGCATCATCCAGCGGAGCATCAACCTCATCCAATAAACAAAATGGGCTGGGCTTTATTAAAAATATAGCGAATATAAGGCTGACCGATGTTAAGGCCTTTTCACCACCTGACAGGAGATTGATATTCTGCAGTTTTTTTCCGGGTGGTTTCGCGAGGATTTCCACACCCGACTCAAGAAGATTTTCGGGATTCGTTAATATTAATTCGGCTTTACCACCGCCAAAAAGTATAGGAAATACCTTCTGGAATTTGTCGTTGACCGCGGCATAGGCTGCCTCGAATCTTTTACGGGAGACCCTGTTAATTTTTTCTATGGTTTTTTCAAGGCGCGTAATGGATTCCTGAAGATCATCCCTCTGGGTCTGCAAAAATGCGTGCCTCTTTTGAACCTCTTCAAACTCCTCTATTGCCGATGTATTTACCTCCCCCATCCTCCTTAATCTATTTCTTAAAATCTCAAGCTCTTCCATCGCCTTTTGCTCATCGATCTCTTCATTGACATACGTCCCGTAAACCTGATGAAGATTTAAGAAGTACCTCTCCTGAATCTGCTCCTCGATACGCTGTAATTCCAATTTTAGCTCTTGTAATTGAATCGTCGACTGGCTCACATCCTCGTTTAACGTCTCAAAGCTGGAGCGAAGTCCCTTGGATTGCTCTTCAAAGTGTTGCAACCCGGTCATCATGGATTCATAATTTCTTCTCGCCTCCGTTAATGCCCTCTTCTCAACCTCATGCCCTTTGATCATCTCTAGAATTGCAATCTTTGTGGACTCTATCTGCTGAATCAACTCAACACGCCTCTGATCTGATTCCAAAACCTCTTTCTGGTGGGATGAGAGTTTTGATTCAATCTCCCTGCATGTTTCATCACTCTGTTCAATCTGTGAAATCAGGTTATTTTTCCTCTCCTGAAGTTCGGCAACCTTAACCTTGAATTCGGTTACAATCTGTCCCTTTCCAAGTACATCCTCTTTTAGCCTCGCTAAGGTGGTCTGGAGAACCTCCAGGCGTAGTTCATCCTCCTTTTTCCTGGTTTCGGACTCCGTCAGCCTGATCCTGAAATCCGCCAGTTCACTCTCTAATTTATCCTCCTCTTCTTTTAAAAATTTAAGTTCTTTATCCAGTTCATTCATTCTCTCCCGCAACCCGGAGAGATGCCTCTTCTGGTGATCCAACGTACTCCTGTAATCGACCAGATCAATGTCTATTTTATGTTCTTCCTCAAGTAGTTCATCCAGCGCCCATTCGCTCTCTTCCAGCCGTTTTGTAATTGACACTATTTTATCTTTTTTATTCCGAACCTCGTTTGATTTTTCGCCCTCTCTTCCCTTGAACTCTTCTATCTCCCTCTTCCTTGTGATCAAATGGTGCGCAAACGAGTCCTCGCTGCCACCAGTTACTACCATGACATGGCCGTCGGAAGAGAGAAGCTCACCCTCTCTGGTAACAAGTTTTATTCCTAACGGAAGTTTATTCCTCACGGATATAGCGGACTCAATGGAGTCCACAAGATAAACATTTTGTAGCACGATATCGAGCAGGCTCTTTAGAGAAGGATTTGATACCTTAACCATCTGCCGTAAATTTTGAAGACCATTCAAGGATGGTATCTCACGGGGAACCTCTTTTACCCACTCCCGTGGAACAAGACTTGCCCTCCCTTTATTACCCCGGCGTAAATACTCCAGCGCCTCCAACGCATCAGATGGAGACTCCACAACAATCTGCTGAAGCCTCTCGACACACGCGGCTTCAACGGCCTTTTCATAGCCCGGTTCGACATCAAATATGTCATTTAGAAGAATATATTTTCCCTTCTTCTCTGTCCTTAACATCAATTCACGCACGCCGGTCTGAAAACCTTCAAATCTTTTTTGAAACTCCTCAAGACTTTGGATAGTAGAGCGAATATGGGTTAACCCCTCCTTGGCCTTTTCCAGAACGGAATTTTCATCATCCACATCGCTTTGAAATTCAGCAATCTTATCCTCCAGATCCTGCCGTCTCTCATTAAATGAGCCCTGTCTCGTTTCAAGATCCCTTAAATTCTTCTCGTTTTCGGCGATTTCCTTTTCTTCAACATCCTTTACTCTCGCCAGTTCCTGATACTCCCTCCCAATTATATCTTTTCGTTCCCTATTCTTTGATATTCGCTCCCTGTGATTATCCATTCCCTGACGACATCGATATGTTTCAGTTATGGAGCCATGAATTGCGGTTTTAAATTCTTCAACCTCTTTCTCTTTTGTGAATTGCTCTTCCCGCATAGCCTGCAGCGACTCTTCATGCGACCGCAATTCCAGGGATCTGTTGTTGAATTCCTCCCTCAGCTTCATTTCCTGCTCTGTTATACTCTCTTTCGCCTGTTTCGAGCGAATGAGACGCTCCTGAAGGTCAGCAACCTCACTGCCTGCTCTCTCCTTAAGCTGACCAATCGCCTCAAGTTCCTGGGTTTTTAACGCCCTAGCCTGCTCTTTTCTCTGAATTTCCGCCTCGAGTTCATAGGTTCTCTGCTGCCGACTGTTTAGCAGCTTTTCCTCATCAATAAGCTTTACCCTTCTCTCTTCGATTTGCGCTTCAACCGACTGATAATCCGTTTTAGCAGAGAGAAATTTTTCCTGAAGGCCCTGAAATGCCTTCTGCTTTTCTTCCCTTATTTTTAAGAAGCCATTGTATTTTTTAGAGGATAAAACCATATCAAGAAATTTCGCGCGATCTTTTACCCCTCTATAGTCTCCAGCCTTTTTAGCCTGCCGCTGCAAATATTTTAATTGCTTCTCTAATTCGGTAATTATGTCATTAATTCTGAGCAGGTTTTGCTGCGTACTCTCAATCTTTCTTAAAGACTCCTTCTTCCTGACCTTATATTTTGTAATCCCCGCCGCCTCTTCAATAATGGCGCGCCTATCCTCCGG
>MGRR01000034.1:0-147 GCA_001798265.1 Deltaproteobacteria bacterium RIFCSPHIGHO2_12_FULL_43_9 | reverse complement strand
CTCAATAATACTGTAGGCCTTCGTTCCAACCCCTGTATCCATGAAGAGATCCAGGATATCCCTCAGTCTGCATTGAGTTTTATTGATTAAATATTCCGATTCACCCGATCTATAGAGTCTGCGCGTAACCTCAATCTCTGAGTATTT
>MGRR01000033.1:12098-13429 GCA_001798265.1 Deltaproteobacteria bacterium RIFCSPHIGHO2_12_FULL_43_9 | reverse complement strand
ATGGATATCTGGAAAACGGTCCCACTGGGAACTTTCGGTTTTTTAAACAACTCTGAATCCCTGCTCGGATGGTTCTATTTTTATACCGGAAGACAGTTTCATCGCCTCAATGACAGAGACATAGAATCAAGGCACTGGCTGGAATATGGAAACAATCATCTACTGCTGTTTGAACAAGATCTGGAGAGGGTAAAACGCGGCGTGCCGGATTTAAAGATAATAACAACATTCAACTTTGGAAAAAATGAACATATTCTTCTCGTAAAAAAAGGAACCCCCTAACCCCAATCAGGAATTTAGTCCGATGATTGAGCTACAAAATATAACGCAAAGATTCGGAAACGAGAGCATTTTAGACACAATAGACTGGAATATAGAAACCGATAAGGTTCTAATCCTCACGGGCCCAAGTGGTCACGGAAAGACAACGCTGCTGAAAATAATAGCCCAAATAATTTCTCCATCAACAGGAATCGTAATCCATAAGGATATTTCAAATATAGGTTTTCTTTTTCAAAATAACGCCCTTTTCGATTCTCTCTCCGCGTATGAAAACCTTGCCTTCCCGCTAACAGAACGTCGCACGTATACGGAGAACGAAATAGACCAGAGAGTAAAACATTTCCTGGGGGTTGTCGGCCTGTCGGACGCGGAAAATAAATTTCCGGCAGAATTAAGCGGTGGCATGCAGAAACGCCTTGGAATTGCCAGGGCACTCATTATTTATCCCGACTTCATGATCTACGATGAACCAACTGCCGGACTCGACCCAATCACGTCAAGAAGCATCGCGTCCCTGATCCAGAAAGAGGCAACCGGTCTTCGCGGAGGCATGCTCATTGTTTCAAGTGATCTGAACAGAATTAAAGAATGGAACGGAAACATATTTTTTCTGGCAAACAAAAAACTCACCTTCGTTGGAAGCTACAATGACATGAAGAATTCATCTGATCCAGCGATACTACAATTCATTTCTGGCTCTCCCCATGGCCCCCTGGAGAATTCCTAAATGATTGAAATTCAAAATCTCTATAAACGGTTCGCGGAAAATGAGGTGTTAAGAGGAATTAACCTGACCATTAAACAAGGCGAAACCCTTGCCATCGTCGGGCGTTCCGGAGAGGGCAAATCTGTCCTTCTGAAAAATATAGTCGGGCTAATCAGGCCAACCTCGGGACGCATTCTGCTGGATGGAGAAGACATCACGGATTTTTCTGAAGACGAGCTTTTTAAAACGAGAAGAACATGTGGTTATATTTTTCAACAGCCAGCCCTCTTCGACTTTCTTAATGTCATTGAAAATGTCTGCTTCGGCCTAAAAAGAGCCAACA
>MGRR01000033.1:9911-11939 GCA_001798265.1 Deltaproteobacteria bacterium RIFCSPHIGHO2_12_FULL_43_9 | reverse complement strand
ATGAACCAACAACGGGGCTCGATCCAATTAATACAGGCATGGTAAATGAGTTGATAATCGATCTTCAGAAAAAGCTGGAAGTCACTTCCGTTATCGTCACTCATGATATGTCTAGCGCTTCTCTGGTAGCAAACAGAATTGCCTTTTTATCAAAAGGAGTAATTGTCGCCATTGGAACCCCTCAGGAAATCAAACTCAGCCAGCATCCACTCATAAAAGAATTCATGAGGGAGATTGAATGATAAGCAAAATCCAAAAATATATCTCCGGTGCGCCCGAAGAAATCGGTAGCATGTTGATCTTTTTAAAACAGATTTTAAAATCCTTCGGATCCCTTAAAGATTACAAACTTGAGCTTCTAAGCCAGATGTATCAGGTGGGCACATCCGCGCTCATAGTTACAATCGTTTCTGGTGTTTTTGTCGGCGCGATATTCGCGACCCAATTTTATATACAGCTGCTTGGATACGGGGCTAATAGCTTTATCGGAGGATTAAATACGTCCGGAACCATCCGGGATCTTGGCCCCCTGCTGGTTGCATTTATGCTCGCGGGCAAGATTGGAGCGTTTATGTCCGCGGAGCTTGGAACAATGAAGGTTACAAACCAGATCGACGCGATAAGATGCCTGGGGACTGATCCTTTCCAATATCTTTTAGCGCCAAGATTTTTAGCGATCGTGGTTATGACCTTGGTACTTCTATTTTTCGCGCTGATTGTAAGTATTGTTGGCGGAATCTTCGCGATGATTATAACGGCAAATATTAATCCAATTGAATATATTTCCATGATACCGGATCTTGTGACCCCGGTTTCTGTTATCACCGGCCTTGTAAAATCCTTCGTTTTTGGATTTTTGATTGCCTGGATATGTTGTTATCTGGGCTATACCACCGAGGGGGGAGCAAAGGGTGTTGGAAGAACAGTAAATAAAACCGCGGTTACAACCGTGGTCGCAATTGTTATTGCCGACTTTACCATCTCCGCGTCAATCGACTGGATTTCCTTCATTTTGGGGGGAAGCTGATGCTGGAAAAGATAGCCTATTCCTCCGGGACCTTATTATTGAATATAGTTGATACAACCTTTAAATTTATCAGGCTTGTTGAACAGACAATCAAATCTTTCGCGTATATTTACAGAAGACACGGCGAGATACTAACCCAATTATATGAACAGGGTAATAAATCCATCTCCATTGTTCTTTTCGCCATAACGTTCGCAGGATTCGTTGTCGCGCTTGAATACACCTTTCACATGCGCCTCGTTCTGTTCACCGGGGAAATGGTTCCCGCGTTTTCCGCGATAATGATTTTCAGGGAGCTAGCCCCCACATTAACAGCCCTCCTTCTCGCAACAAAAGTAGGGGCAGGAATAGCGGCAGAGATAGGGTCTATGAAGGTGACTGAACAATTAGATGCCCTGAAACTTCTGCACATCAATGCCGTGGAATACCTGGTTATGCCAAGGCTGGTAGCATCACTATTTACAACAACGGTATTGGCATTATTTTCCGTAGTCATCTGTTTTATAGGTTCCGGCGTTGTAGCCGTCGTGAAATTAGATTTCACAGCCGGCTCCTATATCCAACAGATTCAGGTTATGCTCACAAGGGTTGATTTATGGATGCTGATAGCGAAAGCTGCCACTTTTGGATGCGTAATTCCTTTGGTTTCCTGCTATTACGGGTTCGCATGCAAGAAGAGCGCGCAAGGTGTGGGAGAGGCAACTACAAAGGCAGTCGTATTTTCGAGCATATTGATCATAATACTGGATTTTGTAATAACAACTATCTTCTCTATAGCTGTGTATTGAAAGGATTGTGATGAAAGATTCTAATGAACGATCATTAAAGGTAAAGGTTGGAATTTTATTCTTGACCGGTGCCCTGCTTGCAATAATATTCGCCTGGTTCCTTGGTGCCTTTTCATCCTTCTGGGGCGGATTTCCAATTAATTTAAGGTTTAATTACGTCGGTGGTCTGCAAAGTGGCTCGCCGGTAAGACTTGCGGGAGTAACCGTAGGTAA
>MGRR01000033.1:9355-9815 GCA_001798265.1 Deltaproteobacteria bacterium RIFCSPHIGHO2_12_FULL_43_9 | reverse complement strand
GAATATCAAACAAGACTCCAGGTTTTTTATTAATATGTCTGGAATTATTGGAGACAGATATTTGGAAATCACCCCTGGAAGCACCCAGTCCCCGCAAATTAAACGGGGCGAAATCGTGAGGGGCGTTGACCCTCCAAGAATCGACCAACTTCTGTCTCAAGGATATGGGGTATTTGGAAAATTAATGGATTTTATTGATGATAATGAAAAAAGCCTGATTTCAGTGGTGGATAATCTCTCGCAATTCCTGGGTAGCCTCAATAAGCAGCTTGGGAAGTCCGATCGGGCTGATCTCGCAAAACTAATAGAAAACCTGACCGTTATCACCACAAACCTGCGACCTCTTGTGGTTGCCCTGAACACGAAGGAGGGAAGAGCTGCTTTTATCAGGCTTTCAAAAATTATCGAAAGGGCTGATAAGATTGATGGAAAAGCAATCAAGAAATTCTTCCAACAAGAG
>MGRR01000033.1:7429-9326 GCA_001798265.1 Deltaproteobacteria bacterium RIFCSPHIGHO2_12_FULL_43_9 | reverse complement strand
ATAACACTATGAAAACATTAGTTTCTTTACTTTCAATTTTAATAATCATTATCATATCCTCCACCCTTTTTTCGCAGGCAGGAGATGAAATTGAACAAAAGGACTATTACAATCCCAGGGACGAATATCTTCTGGGTATAGGGCCAATAATAGGAGGAATAAGCGGTGGGGTTGGATTCGAATTAGATTATAATCTGAATCCTAAAGTAGGTATTCAGGCCGGGGTTGGAAGTGGTTATTATTTTGAATCCATATTTTTAACCTCAAGATATTATCTGCTTCCCTCAAAGCTCTCTCCTTTTTTCTCCATGGGATACGCGCTATGGAGAGCAAATAATGGAATTGAGAACCTAAACAACATAAAAAGCATCGAAAAGCTCGATCTGGGAGATGGTGACTTTGTCAATCTCATACCACTCTCCCTGGGGATTCAATATATGTCCGAGGGTGGAATTGCAGCATATGTAACATTCGACTACATACTATCCCCTGGTACAACCTCTGGCATTCCGTACGGAAGCGCCGGGTTTCTGTGGTATTTTTAACGTCATTGCGAGGAGGGCCAAAGGCCCGACGAAGCAATCTCTGCGAGAGAGATTGCTTCCCCCCACGGCTTCGCCTGGGGGCTGAAGGCTTTTTTCGCTCGCAATGACGGATGTGCTCGTGATAACGAAGAAAGAAATCTATGCCTTTATTTGGTGCTCACATATCCACCTCTGGTGGAGTGGAAAAAAGTATTGAACGTGCGATAGAACTGAACTGTGAGGCAATTCAAATATTCACCAAGAATAACAATCAATGGAACGGGAAGCCATTAACAGAAGAATCAATAAAGGCATTTAAAGATGGTGTTAAAAAAGCAAAAATAAAGGTAACAAACTCTCACGATTCGTATTTAATCAACCTCTGTTCGACCGATAAAAATATTTCTAAAAAATCGCACGACGCATTCTTAGACGAGCTAAACAGGGCAGAAGAGCTTGCTCTGGATTACGTCGTTATGCATCCTGGCGCCCACCTGGGAAAAGGGGAGAGCGCAGGACTTAAAACGCTGACCAGGGCCTTCAATAATCTTATGAAAGAGACAAGGGGTTATAAAGTACTAACCCTTATCGAATCAACCGCTGGACAAGGTTCCAATATCGGATATAAATTCGAACATCTCAAAGAAATTTTAGACGGCGTAACTGAACCAGAGAGGTTTGGTGTCTGTTTAGACACGTGTCATCTGTACGCGGCCGGATATGATATTTCAACAAAGGATGGATATGAAAAAACATTTTCTGAATTCAATAAAATTGTTGGAATTAAACAAATTAAAATGTTTCATTTAAATGACTCAAAAAGGGAGCTCGCTTCCAGGGTTGATAGACATGAACATATTGGCGAAGGAAAAATCGGCAGAGATGGATTTAAGTTTTTAGTTAATGACCAAAGGTTCAAAAATCACGCAATGATTATTGAAACACCAAAAGAAGATGACTTCATGAAATTTGATAGCAAGAATCTAAATTTCCTAAAATCTCTGCTTAAGGAACGAATACACGTAGCGCACTCGGCAGTACCGTAAATGTTGCCGGAAGTGTTCCAGGCTCTTCGCCTTCACACTCTACCGGCAGTGGTCTATCTCCTGTAACCTTCAATGTCTTGACCTGATAAACATCAACCTCTTTAAGCGTTTCCAGATTCCCAAGATATAGCCTTGGAATTGATAAAAATACCTTCCAGTATGGCATTTTTCTAATGGTTACAACCTCAAACATGCCATCATTCATTTTTGAGCGCCTGGTCCATCTCATTCCGGAACCGCTGTAGGGACCGTTACAGATTGTCACATTAATTATTTCTGCCTCAACACTCATTCTATCATCGAATGTTAATAAGACCCTGCATGGTT
>MGRR01000033.1:5433-7410 GCA_001798265.1 Deltaproteobacteria bacterium RIFCSPHIGHO2_12_FULL_43_9 | reverse complement strand
AAGCGCTGGTATAAGAAAGCCTAAAGTTCCAAACCGTTTTTCACTCCTATTCACATATTGCATCACAGACGCTCCCATTCCAAAGGATGCGCCATTATAGAAATACCTAACCCTTGGATGCCCATGGATATCTAACAATTCAACCTTGCCTACGTCGAAAAACCTTGTCTTTCCGCTTTTTATAACATTGATCTGTTTATTTGGATCCAGGCCCACACCTAATGATCTAAGCGTATCCCTGCCGGTACCTATACCAATTACTCCATAGGTCACATTGGGATTGATGAGACGATCATCTTTAAATAAGCCATTTAGAACCTCATGAAATGTTCCATCCCCTCCGGCGGCTATAATATTTTCTATGCCGTTTTCTACTGCTTCGCGCGCAAGATGCGTAGCGTGGAGAGGCCCGCTGGTTTTTTCAATAATGATATCGGGTAATAACTCTCGTACTATCTTTTCAATAAAGATCCATCTTGTTTCCCCGCCACCACTCCTTGCTTGCGGATTAACTATAATGATTGAGCGTTTCATAACAGGCCAGTCCCCTTCGCAAGATATTTATAAATCGAGTAAAGCGGCACATTACAGGGACAATGTTCTTCCCCAATTTCTATGCCATCAAATTGCGGCAGTTCTTTCTGATGTATAAATGTTCTGGAAACAGAGAGGGGAAATGAGGATGGTAAATGAAAATAATATATTGCATCAGTCGAAAGAAGGGAAATTCCCTGGGCACACAAGCCACAATTAATACATCTTCCGGCCGCCTGTAAAATCAACCTATCACCTTTCGAGATGGGTTTTATTCCATCATCTGCGTACGCCTCATAAAACGCCGTTAGTCCTCTTCGCTTAGTAAAAGGTTTTTTGAAAAAATGTAGCATAAAATAAAAAAATAGGTTTAATTTGGCAATAATCTCTTTCATTTATTTAATCCATACTCGGCTGCCAGATAGCCGGTGACAACCGCAACACCGCTGCCGCACCCATCTGCATGCGGATCATAACCTGTCAATACAGAACCAACCGCCCTGAGATTATCGTACAATACCTCACCGCGATATCCAATCGGTTGAAGTATTGAATTAACACAGACCCCAACCCTCATTGCTCGATGTCTATCCTGATATCTAGTTGAAAACAAACCCCATGGCGGAGCGTCTCCTATCTGCTCGCCATCAATGCTCAGGGGTAAATCGAAGATCCTCTCTTTTATAGGCATCGCGTTCAAATGTCGTACTCCACCACCAATCCATTTCCCGGAGGCTAATACAGCCTCGCCTGCATCTAATCTAACCTCTCCTTTATCATATTTTATTAGTAGGCTCTCTATTGTAGAGTTTTTTGAAGAAAAACCCTGTACCTCCCCACGTATAACCCTAACACCTTTTCTGTCCAACAACCTTTCAATAGCTCTTTGCAGCCTTACCCCGGGCACAGATTCATAATATCCCAACGTTTCTACTACCGGTATTTTTAGTTCCTTGGATAACTTTGCAGAAATTTCAACTGCCCTATCAAGACCAAGAATGGGTGGAAAAAGTAACAACGATGGACTTGTGCTTGATACAACCCTCATCAGAATATCCAATAATTTTTCGAAATTTATCTCTTGCTCGATAATTTCAGCAATTGCCAGGTCCGATAAATTTATAGGTAAACCGATATCAATCTCAGCCACAGAAACAGTGAAAACCGATTCCACCCTGTTGCAAAATACATCCAGAATTCGTTCTTTTGTAATCTCAGGCAGAAAATTTTTATGATTTTTGATTTTAATAATAACAATATGTTCATTGGTATTATTAAAAAGATCCAGACCAATCTGAGAGATTTGCGCCCCGGCACTCTCTTTCCATGTGCCAACAGGTGTCGGTAAAAGAAGATTTTTCTCCGCAGATATTTTAAGTATAAAATTTGTATCCGCCAGTGCCCGGATAAAACCTTGTATGGAATCCCTAACTATTGATGATG
>MGRR01000033.1:0-5377 GCA_001798265.1 Deltaproteobacteria bacterium RIFCSPHIGHO2_12_FULL_43_9 | reverse complement strand
TGCCAGTACCTCTCCCATCTCCATATATCCCCCGGCTGTCCCAGCGGGTCCCTGCAAATATCAAAGGCGCCGGAAGATAAGCCGGAGGCTCCATCCCTGCTTGCAACCAGTGTTACATTCGCGCCTAATTCAGTCGCCCTTAACGCCGCAGATAAACCAGCCAAACCCTTTCCGATCACAACAAAATTTTCCATTCCCTTTTCACGACTACTCATTGGAAAGTGCTCTATCAATATTGGCGCTGTTTATCAGAAGAGCGTAATTTAGTTCTTCCTGCACCGTCTGTGCCCCCTCTATAACAGGCCGGCGCCAATGCCACTGTTCATTCAGGAAACTTTTTAAGTCCGCGAAAACCTCTTTGGTGGTTCGCTTCTTGTTTTCGTGCAACAGATCCATTCCCCTATGCAGGCAAAATGCCCCGCCACATGGACCAATACCAAACTTGGTCCTGCGCGCAAGATCGGATAGTGTTTCACACCATTCGTTTTTAAAAACATAACCGGCTTCCGATTCCAGTACCGGTTCGCAAAGACAAAGTATGTGGTTAAGATCCCTGTTTCCAAGAATTTTTTCACACATGGTTCCATGCCGGGCTATCAGCTTGTCAGCCGCCACTTCACTTATGATGTAGTTTTCAGAAATTTTATCCCGATCCACCTTTGCTTCAGCCCCGGGAAGTGGAAGAATATGGGTAGAGCATTTTTCTTTCATTTTAAACTTATGCAGAACTAAATCCGTCAGCTCCTCTGCCATTACTCTATAGGTTGCGAGTTTCCCACCCAACATTGTTATAAACCCGCCAACTCCGTCACCTTTTTCATGATCAATGATTTGATGTTCCCTTGAGAGTTCATCCGCGTTTTTGCCACGCGCATATGCTGTGGACCGCACCCCAGCAAAGGTGCGGATTATCCTCGCGAATCTTGATGTCGGAAATAGCCTGTTAACAGCCTCCAGTAGATAATCGACCTCACTTCTATAAATATCCAGATTATCAGGATCACCAAAGTGGTCTGTGTCGGTTGTCCCGACAAGTGAATAATTACTATAAGGGATAATAAAGACCGATCGTCTATCGATTGCCTGCATTATAATACCAACATTTGTAAGCTTGCGATCGAGAACCAGATGGATCCCCTTTCCAGGTCTAATCTTTACCTCAACCCCTGCCATCCCGGCTATTCTTGGAATCCAGGCACCGGATAAATTTATGGTAAGAGGGGCTTTTACGGCTATTTCAGAGCCACCTCGCAGATCCCTTACCTTTACCCCGGTTACATTACCCCCTTCCCGGTTTATTTTAATAACCTCATGGTAAAGTTTTATTACGGCACCATGCTTTTCGGCGTCTCTGGCGTTTAAGATGCATAACCTCGTAGAGTCTATTCCCCATTCATCAAAGGTAACTGCACCGGTAATGCGCTCTGACAGCCCTGGTTCCAGTTCAAACACCTCGTCCCTGGTTAAGCGACAATGTAATTTCCCATTTTTATATGGAGCAAAATGATCATACGCCTCAAGCAGCGTCTCTACCTTTTCTATGCTGTGGGTTTCACCGGGAATTATTGGGAAAATTATGGGCAAGCGAAACAGAAGAAATGGAACAATCCCCTGAATATATCCACTATCGATACAGGATTGTTTCGTGGTCCCAACATCGTAAAGTAGATATCTGAGTCCACCATGAATAAAACCGCTTGACGCCCATGTCGCCCCAACTGAAAGGTCACCTTTTTCAAAAAGAATTGGCTTTAAACCACGAAGGGCCAGGTCACGAGCCACTCCTGTACCATTAATCCCCCCTCCAATTATGATAACGTCATGTGATGATGAGGAAGACATGCTTTATGCTACCCCTTGACTGGAATGATTCTTATCCTCAAATCACTAAGCTGATCCTGGCTCACCTCTGATGGGGCATCCGACATCAAATCCACCGCTTTTTGTGTTTTTGGAAAAGCGATCACATCCCTAATGCTTGTCGCGCCACAAAGAAACATGCAGATCCTATCGATTCCCAGCGCTATGCCTCCATGGGGAGGGGCGCCATAAGAGAGTGCCTCCAATAGAAATCCAAATTTATTTTTGGCTTCATCTTTTGAAATCTTCAGGAGAGAAAAAACCTCACTCTGCAATTCCTGATCATGAATACGAATGCTTCCACTTCCAAGTTCCGATCCGTTAAGGGCCAGGTCGTATGTCAGCCCCCTGACCGCACCTGGATCCTTTTTTAATTTATCCCGATCTTCCGGAAGTGGAGAGGAGAATGGATGATGTGCCGGAACATATCTCTGTTCATTATAGTCATAATGAAAAAGAGGGAAATGCGTGACCCATACGAAATTCCATAGATTATCCGGAATTAGATTTAACTTCCTTGCCAAATGATTTCTCAAATTTCCAAGCGCGTCATTCGCTATATCAAATCTATCGGCGACAAAAAGCAATGTATCAGACTCTCCGGCCCTCATCCTCTCATTGATTTTATTCTGAAGTTTTAGATCGAAGAATTTCGCGATTGGCGATTGCCATCCATCTGGAGCAATCTTTACCCAAGCCAAACCCTTGGCTCCATAAGTTTTTACAAACACCGCCAAATCATCCAGCTCTTTTCTGGACAAGGAATATTTCCCGGGAACAACAAGCCCCCTAACTATCCCTGCCTTTGTGGCATCAGCAAACACCTTAAATTCGCATCCCTTAACCAGATCGGTAATCTCCGAGAGCTCAAGGCCGAACCTTGTATCGGGCTTATCATTGCCAAAGCGCCTCATTGATTCTCCATGCTCAAGCCTTGGAAAGGGTGTCTTTAGATTTATTCCCAATATTTCTTTATATATATCGACAAACATCCCCTCTATAATCGGGAAAAGATCATCAGGAACAATAAATGACATCTCCACATCTATTTGGGTAAATTCAGGCTGCCTATCCGCCCGCAAATCCTCATCCCTGAAACAGCGGACAACTTGGTAGTACTTATCAAAACCAGCTATCATGGATATCTGCTTTAATATTTGCGGCGATTGCGGAAGGGCAAAGAATTTTCCGGGGTGAATACGGCTTGGGACCAGGTAATCACGGGCACCTTCTGGCGTGGATTTGGTTAAAATTGGTGTCTCAATTTCCAAAAAACCCTTGGCATTAAAATAATTCCGGATTATATGATTCACCTTGTGACGAACCATTATATTTTTCTGGAGTGCCGGTCTTCTAAGATCGATATACCTGTATTTAAGCCTCGTCTCTTCAGAAACATCCTGTGGCTTGCTTATGACAAATGGGGGTGTTTCTGATCTATTTAAAATCTCAAATCTCGAAGCTAACACCTCAATCTCGCCCGTCGGGATCTTTTTATTAACCATCCCATCGGGCCTCGAAGAAACAACACCCTCAACCGCGACAACATACTCACCCCTTACCTCACTTGCCACCTTTTTTAGATCAAGACTCTTTTTTGGATCCAAGACTATCTGTGTAATCCCCTCCCGATCCCGCACATCGATAAATACCAATCCGCCATGATCTCTCCTGATAGAAACCCAGCCAAAAAGGACAACGCTCTTGCCCTTATCTTGAAGTGAAAGAGCCCCACAGCTATGCGTTCTTTTTAGTTCGGATAAAAACTGTTTCATATCTCTTCCAAAATTTTCTTCAAATCATCGATTGTCTTTAGATCCACATCAATCTCTTTTCCACTGGCCATCTCTTTTAATTTGCCACTCTTTTTCTTTAGTTCGTCAGATCCCAGTACAAGAACATATTTGGACTTTAACTTATCGCTCCTTCTCATCTGGCTTTTTATACTCTTCTCCTCATAGCCCATCTCCACATTGATACCCATCAATCTCAATTTATTCGCATTCTTAAGTGCCTCCACCTTCGCCTCTTCCCCTAACCAAACAATGTATAGTGAAGGCCCCGGGGCCTCAACCGCCGGCATTATCAGGGTTAATCTATCAATCCCTCCCGAGTATCCGATTGCCGGAGTAGGAGCACCACCCAATTCCTCAATCAAGTTGTCATATCTTCCACCACCGCCTACCGCATCCTGAGCCCCTAATTTCGAACTAGTTATCTCAAACGCGGTTCTTGTGTAGTAATCAAATCCGCGAACAATCCTTGGATCTAATTCAAAGGAGACCCTAAAAAACTCCAAACCCTTAATAACCCCCTGAAAGTGCTTTCTGCAGGGATCACACAAGGTATCAACAGAGCATGGACTATTTTTCGCCAATTCCCTGCAGCCCTCAACCTTGCAATCCAGTATTCTTAGAGGATTCTGCTCCAACCGCCTATGACAATCAGGACACATGCTCTCTTTTTTGGAAGAAAAATATTTTACAAGGGCGCTTCTGAAGTCTGGCCTACAATCCTTGCATCCAAGTGAGTTAATACGTATTGAAAGATCTTCCACACCCAACAATCCGTAAAACTGATCGAGCATAAAGATTAATTCTGCGTCAACCAAAGGATCAGAAACACCAATTACCTCGACCCCAAACTGATAGAACTGTCGAAGCCTCCCCTTCTGCGGTCTCTCCCTTCTGAACATAGGACCCCAGTAATATAATTTTGTTACCGGATCTTCATTCACCAGATTATGCTGAATGTACGCACGAACCACGGAAGCAGTCCCTTCGGGGCGAAGGGATAGAGATTCCCCATCCTTATCAAGAAACGTATACATCTCTTTTCTAACAACATCTGTCTCTTTACCAACCCCGCGAACAAATAGCTCGGTCTTTTCCAAAATTGGGGTTCTGATTTCACGATATCCGAAATTCTCAAATAACTTTCGGCCAATTAGTTCAATCATCTGCCAGGTAGCAACCTCGACAGGTAAAATATCGTTCATGCCCTTAACGGTTGGTATCACCAATTTCTCCACCCATTTCAATGAGTTAAGTGCTAATCTATAACACGCAATGAGCAATCCTTACAAGCAACGCATCCACCTTCTTTTATAACCATCAAAACATCTTGTCTCTATGGTCTCACCATCCGTTTCTATCTGAATAGATCCGTGCGTTGCCGTTAGGAGATATGGAATTTTTTGATCCTTCAGTCTCTCCGTTACAGATGGGTGTGGATGATTATATCTGTTTTTATAACCTGCTGAGATAATACCCAGCTTGGGAGACACCTCATAAAGAAACTCTGCTACCGAAGAGGTTTTACTACCGTGATGAGGAATCTTCAAAATATCAACATCTATGTCGGCATTTGATTGGAGGACAGACCTTTCCCGCGCCGCTTCTATATCACCAGTAAGCAGAAATGAATGTTTTCCATATGATATTTTCAAAACCATCGAACGGTTATTTGTTGAATCGTATTTTCCATATCCCTTGATTACTTCAATCCTTACGTTCGC
>MGRR01000032.1 GCA_001798265.1 Deltaproteobacteria bacterium RIFCSPHIGHO2_12_FULL_43_9 | reverse complement strand
CCGAATCATTTGAATTCGAATGGTACAAGGGTAATTCAACGAAAAGTGCGAAGAAACATGGAGTAGCTACCGAAGAAATTGAGTCAGTTTTTGATTTGAAAATGGCTGTTCCCGTTGGAAAACAGGTTAAGCCACATACTGACGAAGAGAGACTTTGTATTGTGGGGCCATCATTAGAAGAGCGTATGATTTCCGTGGTGTTTACGCTTAGAGAAGGGAGAGTTAGACCCATTAGTGGGCGACCTGCAAACTTTAAAGAAAGGAGATTATATGAAGACGTACTCAAAGCGCTTAAAAACATATGAAAAGATAACTTTTGATACGAAGGAAATACTCGCAGGGATGAGCCGTTTAAAAGGGGCACGCAGAAAACCTACAAGCATTGCACTCGAAGAAGGGCTTTTACATGACCTCAAAAGACTGGCAAGTAAAAGAGGCATTCCGTATCAGATTCTTATGCGTCTCTTAATTGCAGATGGGGTAAAAAGACTAAAGCAGGCGGCATAAGTTGGAAGGCCATAACTATTAAAATTTAACGCTTTAATTCGTTTGGCACACTTTAATCAGCCCAGACAGAGAAGTAAATTCTATTTCAAGATTATTATATTTTCGTAAAAAGCTTTTTTCACAGTCATTACATACAACAACATATTTAGCGTGCGGATATAGTTTTGAAAATGCTATCAGATTTTTGGGGATAAAATTTTTTGCGCTCCATTTACATTCAATTGCTATTGGAGATTTTGTTCTTGGCTTGTATACGAAATCAACCTCGTGTTTTTGCTTGTCTCTCCAGTAATATATTCTTCGTTTTTCCGTGTGAATAAGTAACTGGTTTAATACATAATGTTCCCATAGATATCCATAATCCTCTCTTCGCAACGATTCCCACCCTTTATGAAAAACCACAAATCCCGTATCGAACCCAAAAACCTTAGGAGCAGAAATTATTTCTGCCGCCTTATTTGTGTTAAACGGACGAACAACATACGCGGTAAGAGTGGCCTCCAATACAGACAGGTAATTTGCAACGGTTGTTCTGCTGATTTCACATGGTGCCGCAAATGAAGAGGCTTCGAATATACCACCACTTTGTTGATGTAAAAGCTCAAACAATTTCTGAAAGGGATATTTCTTTTCTAGTTTGAATAATTCTTGTATGTCTTTCGCCCAAAAACTATCCAACCAGTCTTGAAACTCGTTCTCTGGATAATGTTCAGCTAGAAAGTATGGTGGTAATCCTCCGCGAAAAAGGCGATGTAGTAATTTTTGCTCACCAAAAGTATGGAGATCTTCCTCTCCCATTGGTAAGAGCCATATATTAATTTTTCTATCTGTTAACGTATCCCGAAATTTTTTGGATGCACCTAGCGTTGAAGATCCTGTTGCCAAGATCTTGATGTCCGGAAAATGATCAGCAGCTATTTTTAAAACCTCAGATGGATTCCCTAATCTATGTATTTCATCTAAAATAATACGTTTTTTTAGGTTTTGCTTGAAAAAGCCTTCCGGGTCGTCTAATGCTTGTCTTGTTCTGGGGAGCTCACAGTCAAAATAATCTACGTTAGCAAGGCTCTTGGCTAATGTGGTTTTCCCTGACCTTCGTACACCAGAGAGCCATACGATACTTTTTTTTCTCCAGGCATCTTCTATCTTATTAACCCAAAACGGTCTTAACTTCATGCAAGTACAATATCATTAAGTACTACTATATGCAAATACAGTTGCATATAGTAATACAACTTTTAGCTCATTTCTCACCTGCTCATAGATGGAAAGACCCCTAGTGCTAACAATCCAAGTCACCCCCATACCGCAAAGCGTCACTCCACCCGACAATGTAACTCAATGAAATCATTGGTATTAGTTATATGGCAACTTTATGATTAAACTTTTTCCAATTTATTAAGCTCTAACCCCTTAAAATCCCACAAATTTTAACCTGGCACACCTAATGCTAACTATGGTACTAGTTACAGGGTTTTGAGCAGGAAATAACACATCTCAAGCTTACCCAATAAGACCTGTCACGTTTACTGTACGTTATTGCAGATACCCCTGTTGATCTATTAGGGGGCAAGGAAGCAATGAAGAAGAAATTAATATTCATATTCTTAATAGCAGGCTTAATAGGGGCTAAGGCCCTGTTTGCGGACAGGACTCCACGAGATGATGCCAGGAAGCATCTAAAGCCCTTTGTTTGCGAGAACCCTGTAGAGGGTGAGCTCCTAGTCCAATTGAGGGTAGTACCACAGGAATCAAACAGACTGTTAAGGCTTAATCAAAGTAATCAAATCGAGGTTGCAACCTTTATAGATAATAATGGTCAGGTATTTGAACAGAATGCCATTCCTCAAGAGGCGCTTCAAAGAACCTTCGCAGAAAATAAAATGGAAGTAATTTCAATAGAACCAATTCAGGCAATGTTCAAGGATGGTGAAAACTTTGGGAAATCTCCAGAAAACGCGACAGGTATTTATCAAGAGGTAACATCACCTATTACAAGAATTATATTCAATAGAGTTTATACAACAAAAAAAGGTGAAAAGGTTCTAGGTTATCCATCAAAGAAAGTAACACAAGCTTTTACGAAACAACTGAAATCAGCCTTAGCGCAGGATGCAAGGTTTGTAATTCCAGTTTGTCAAAACGTTGAGGCGACATCAATCCCGCCGTTTCCGTGGCCAAATGATCCGGTCTTTGATCAATTTCAATGGGGGTTATTTAACTTTGGGGTATTGGGTGGTCCTCAATATGAGGAGTTAGATGTAAATTACGTTAGGGCATGGCAGAAGATAAAACCGGTTTGGGATATCTATTCTACAAATGGAGATGTTTTAAGCGTAATTGGCGCTGGAATTGATGACAGGCCGGGAAGTGCTCAGAATTCTGATATGGTAGATGTGGTTTCTGGTTCATACGTTGTTCCTGCCTTGGGTGGCAGTGGCAATTATTACGATTACATAACTGAGACCCATGAGCTTGAGGTGAGTGGGGTTGCCGTTGCCGGAAATGACAATGGGATTCACATAACCGGTATAACGAGGGATAAAATATTCTTAAGTGTGTTTGATGATGGAATTTCACCATTGACAAATGCAAACCTTATTGATGCGTTGGATCAGGCGTCGTTAAATTCAGAGATTGTAAATGTTAGTTATATGATGAGGGGTGACGATCCAGCCATAAGAGCAATCCTTGAAACAATTGCCTCTAGGGGGGTAATAGCAGTTTTTGGGGCTGGTAATAATGGTGAGGATTTAAATAATCCTACCCCAACATACAACGGTGGTTACCCATGCCGTTACAATAATATTCCTGGTTTGAATATTAATATCATATGTGTTGCAGGTATATCCCCAAACGGGGCTTTATCAACATATGCTGGTGGTGGTGGTTCGAATTATGGATTAACAAAGGTCCACCTTGCTGCGCCGGGCAAAGATGTCTGGACAACTTTATCAGGTGATTCTTCTACATATGTCTCGGGCACTTCGTATTCTGCTCCGTTTATTTCTGGTTTAATGGCAATGGTCAAATGGTATCGTCCATCACTCTCAGCAAATGAGATTAAAGGTATAATAATTGATCCTGCAAACAGAAGGGATTCGACGCCAGCGCCACAATCGCTTCCGGTTGTAACCGGTGGTATTCCTGACTTTTTTAAGGTTCTTCAGGCAGCTGAGACCTTGGTCATATGCGGAGACGCGGATAACAGTCATGCGGCTGAGCCAACGATTCTTGATGCCTTAATGCTTGCAAGGATGGATGCGGGGTTAATGCCTGTCAGAGATCGTATAGCAGATGATGTTAATGGAGATGGGCGTGTTTCTGTTATGGATGCGTTAAGGGTTGCTCAGTTTGTTGTTGGTTTCCCGGTAGCACTATCTTGCCCAGGGACGTAATTAAATAAATAAATTCTATCTAGATCCTTTAGTAGTCACGGAAGGTGTGAGAGATTTTTGCTCCTGGCTTTTTGTGCTCTGTGGATCCGATGTTGTAGATATGGGGTATATTTTCCCTGGTTCAGGTCGAATCTGGGTTGAAAGTCTGTTTAAGCCTTCCGGGTTGTTACAAATATTCTCTTCGCCTACCCAAAGCATGTAACGAACTTGCGTGGGGCTTCTAAGAAGTCTTGGAGCCAATGCAGAGAAATCAAAAGTAGAATCAGGATTAATTACCAGAGGGAGATTAAGCCATCTGGCAAATGTAACATAAGCATTGCCATCTAAAGAATCTTCTCTGTAAATTGCGACGCCTAAAACCAGTGGTGTTCCTGGTTGCCAGAATTTTGAGAGAATACTGAAAGGAATTAAAGTATCAAAACGATTCAGGGCTGGATTATCGGTATTAAATTCCAAATGATCAAAGGTTATTGTTTGAAACTGATCAGCCGCCGCAGTTGTAATTGCTGAGCATGTTACATATTCTTGGCTTATTTCATCAGGTGTATATATAGCCTGAACAGCGGAGGGTGCTCCGAATTCTCCTGATCCGCCGGTTTCTTTAACCTCCCCTATTTCTGGAATGTGTTCTGGTCTGTCAAGTGCAAGTGACCCACGACCCCACCCCAGTGGGTATTGCTGGTCTCCTTCCTTGAAAAACTCAACATCTCTGTCTCTTGATTGTGTGGTGGTTGTGCCTGTGCCGCCTTCAGTGCTGCCGCCTGGCGTTGTAGGTTTTGTTGAGGCGACTAGCGTTTCTTCTTGTGTTGGTTCTCCGGTCTGGGTTGTTCCATGGCCGGTGTCTGGGGTGGAGGGCTGTTCTTGCGTCATCCCGAGCGAAGCGAGGGATCCAGAGATTGCTTCGTCGCCTTCGGCTCCTCGCAATGACGAAGGAGGTTGCTGTGGTTGTGTTATTTGTGGTTCTTCTGCCTGTAGCGCTTGTTCGTTTGATGGAATTCTATCGTTTTTTGTAGTGGTTCCTTTTTTGGTTGTTGGGGTTTTGGAAGAGATATTGTAAAGCGCTTCTTCAGAAAGAGAAAACCCTTCTTCATATTCTTGCGGCGTTGATTCTTCCTGTGAAGAAGAGGGTTGTTGTCTGCCATTTGATGTTTTTGACATGAGTGTTGTTCCTGGCGGTGGTGACAGGGTGACTGATTCTGGTTGTTCTTTGGTTGCGTTTTTGGAGGTTTCGGGGAATTCAAAGATATCCTCTTTTGCGGGGAATTTTAGATAGGCTGCCGCTAGAAAAATCAGGACAAGCAGTATTGCAAAAATAAGTGGTATGTACTTTTTATTTTGGGACATTTGGTACCCCCTATGAGATCGCTTCCCCCCACGCCTTCGGCTGGGGGCTAAAGGCTTTCTTCGCTCAGGATGACGAAGAGATTGCTTCGTCGGCCCTTCGGGCCTCCTCGCAATGACGGCGGCAATCTCATTGGTTTAATAATAACTGAGGTCTTGGGAGGTTGGGGTTAAGAATGGTTAGGTTTGTTTAGGGAATTGTACTTGGGAGATAAAATTAATAATTGTTGTCTAAAAAAATATACGGGTATTCTTGCTTTGTTATGTGTTTATGTCGGAAGGGGATTTTTGTGGGGAACCTCAGGGGTTAAGCTTTATTTATTAGCGCAGGTACTTATTCGGCCTTCAAATATATTTTAACATTGAGGCCGGCTTCACGGGCTTGCTCTTCTAGAGCAACTGCAACAAATTGATTAATTGAATACCCAAGAATTTTGGCAAATTCAGTAGCGCGTTCAATTGAAATAGTGCGTCTACCCCTTTCAATATCACAAAGGTGCGCTCTGGATATTTTCATTTTTCTAGCAAGTTCAACCTGAGAAATCTCATCAGCAATCCTAATTGAAGAGATCATCTGACCAAAGGTTAGTGGGCCACCTCTAAGCTTTTCAAGAAATCTTCTCGCGCTACTTTTTTTAGTATTCATGTTTTGATACCTCCTCAACACTAATAAATTTTATAGCTCCACTTCTTGATATTATATAAATTGCTCTGTACCCTTTACTTAACCGTATAGACCGTTGCCCTTTTCTCTTCCCGTGAAGTGGCTCATCGTGATACCCGGGTATTTTCATGATCTCTTCCAAACCATCCCTCTCTACGGCATCTACCCATGTGTCTAACTTATCAAGTATATGGAGTGGTACTTTTCTAAGATCCTTTTTTGCATTGTTAGAAATTAATACACTCTTGATGCTCACAGGCTTGATAGTACCCTATTTTGGGGTACAAACCAAGGAAAAGATTCCTAGGTTCCAAGGGTGCAGCTAATTACCGCTTTTAGTCACTTTCCTACCGCAAAGCGTCACCTCGCCCGACAATGTAACCAAGTGAAATCATTAGTATTATTTATATGGCAACTTTATGATTAAACTTTTGCCAAATTCAGTACACCAACAAAGTTAAAAATTTATTTGTTATATTAGTATTTATTTAGTATACCTAGCCGCAAGTTCACAACCTGAACAAATACCATTCCAGAAATAACGCTATATATGGGGGAAGAAAGATAATGAAGATTCTTAACGGTGTTGCGGTTTTGCTATTAACGGTTTTTTTATGTTCCTGTTCTTCTATCATCATGAAAGAAGATCGCTTTACTGGAGAAAAAATATCAAGAACTAATATGAATAATGTACGCGTAAACCCCCTTACAGGCGAACGGCTTACTCTTGATATAATCAAAATCGAGAAAGATAGCCATGAACCCAGCTTTTATTTGGAGGCAAGGCACTTCCTCCCTAGAATGGGACTTCTAGCACCATCTCTGAAAACACAAATGAATATTAAGGCTGGCAAGTCATTAATTTTCCTTGCCGATGGAAAAATATTTGAATTCGCTACGGCGGCAGACGGTTCGCGGAGTGCAAGTGGCGACAGTTCGACGGGCCTTGGCGGGCAGGTAGAGGTTGCTAGATATGTTGTCCCTGATCCCAAAGTACTTTCACAAATCTTCAATTCCAAATCAATTGAAGTCAAGCTAATCGGTTATATTCGTGACTACGAAGGTACAATGGATCCCATAAGACTAATACCGTTTATCAATAAGTATTGTAACGACGATCCAAGGGCCAAAAAGGTAGACATGGCAAGAAAAGGCCAGACAAAAATACTTCCTTCCAAATTAAAACAGGAGATTTAAGTGGGTAGCGTGGTGTTTTATCGTGTAATAATGATTTGTTTGTATAGTGTCGTATGTATATGTATGCTGGATGCATGTGGCAGGGATTCTAAGGGTAATCCGCAAATGCCCACGTCCGATGATTCAACAAAAATAAATAAGTGCAGTCAGGAAATCGTAGATGCATATAATGTGGCTGCGGAAAAATGCAGTGGACATGCCAACGAGGAGAATGTGAGTATGTGTAAAGAGCAGGTTGCGGAATTAATAAAAAATTACCCAGGCGCTCGTTGCAGCGCACAAAAATACTCAGCTTCCCAGCAAGGGACACTCACTGAAGTGGAAATTTGGATTAGTGATGAGAGGGTAAATAGTGTAAATGAGATAGCCGAAAGATTTGCGTCAGCTTGTAGTGAGGAGTCTATTAAAAAATTTAATAATATTGTTACTAGATATAATTCACTTATTTATTCCACGCAGCGAGGTGAGAGTTATGAAAAAGACCTAGAAGAAACCCAGCATGAAACATGGTCTTTTAGTAGCGGATATTATTTGGGCTGCGTTGCTGAAATTGTAACTACCGATGTAGAATATGTTGAGAACGAAAAGAAGTCTTTAGCCAGATGGGTTTATATGGATGCAAAAATCAGCGATATTGGCAACAAACTATATACAAAACAATATAGCCCCGATACAATTGTGTTGTCTCCTGAAAGCCTTTTGTCTTCATATTATGTTGCTCCTGAATCTGTGTTTGCAATTCACTAATAAATTGGACTGTTGTTGGATTGGTTAGTAAAACTACGCAATACTTCAGGGTAATTGATTAGGAATTTTATCCATTTCCTTAGCTGCGTTAATCAATTTTTCCGTTTTCTCTAGACTGTTCGGATCGTCTACCGAGGAAGAGAGGCTTTGTATTGTTGGACCTTCATTGGAAGGACGTAAGCTATATGAAGAAATACTCAAAACGATTAAAAACATATGAAAAAATAGACTTTGATACCAAAGAGATAATAGCGGGTATGAGTCGATTAAAGGGCGCAAGGAGAAAACCAACAAGTCTTGCCTTAGAAGAGGAACTTCTGGAAGAGCTGTAACCCGGGCATAAAGCAGGTTCTTACCTAAAATACAAAGTTAATTTAAATTTTCCATAAAAGGAGAA
>MGRR01000031.1 GCA_001798265.1 Deltaproteobacteria bacterium RIFCSPHIGHO2_12_FULL_43_9 | reverse complement strand
CCTTATCAGAATCTGCCATAATTGACCTTTTTAAAGTGTATCGGAGGAAGTTGCAATGGTGTGTTTGACACAAGCAGCAACCCCTCCCCCTTATACAAAACCTTTAGTTCCGGCACGAGTGAGGAAATGTCCCTAAGCTGTCCCTCTTCAATAAGCGCGTACCTTGGTCGTTTAAAGTATTCCATGGTTTCAGCGGCCGTGGTTTTAAAAATGAATTCAACCGAAAGCGGCATATAGAGCTCAAACGTGGCAACCCTCTCCCAATAAGGCATATGGTGTGGGGGATTTAGGTAAATAATCGCCAATTCCTTAACGCCCCTCTCTTTATGGATTGTCTCTATGACGGGAAGAAGTGGAATCAGGTCATTGCTTCTCGATTTCCTGACGGGTCCTGGAAATATCGCCAACGAGAATGAAATCAACGCAATGATTATTACAGAGAGTGCCCTAAACGCCTCCTGCATCCTAATCGGCAAGATGCCAGAAATACCAACTGCCGCAAGAATCGCGACGGCAGGAATGGCTGGCAAGAGATAGTGGGGAAGTTTGTAGTTTGGAATCGAAAACGCGACGATAAATACCAGTATTGTAAATAAAAATATTAACCAACTTTTGTCCTGATTTTTTGAGAAGGTGGATATATTTTTTATCACTTGCCAAATCGCCAAAACGGACCATGGTAAAAGATAGAGCAAAAATATTTTGGGGAAATAGAGGTATCCCCTTTTTATCCCCTCAAAATCGATATTTGCAACCCCCTGCACGCCAGCGGTCCAGTAGGCAGATACCCATCTTATTCCTTCATCCTTGAGAGCAACCACCCAGAAATAAGGAATTAAAATGGAGATCGCGATTGCGCTCCATAGAAATGGTGAAAAGATATCCTTTAATCTCCCTGTAAAGAGGAGTGTTAACCCAAGGATTGGAAAGATGGCCAGGCCGACCAGGCCTTTGGTTAAAATCGCAAGCCCCGTTCCAATCCCCGTGATCAGATACCATCTGTCTGAAATCTGGTGAGCAAAATATATCCCGGCAATTGACAGGGTTATAAAAAATGTAAGTGGTAGATCGAGATGGACCTTGGCTGCTATCTGGATTATGGGATACATTAGACAGAATATTACGCCCGCTATTAACGCGCTCCTACGTCCCCTCATCCAGAGTGCAATTGCGTATATAAGTAACATGATCCCGAAGAGTGAGAGTACCATCGGAATCCTAGCAGCATAGAGAGAGACGCCAAAGATTTTAAAAGATATTGCAACCAGCCAGATTCCAAGTGGCGGATGGAGATAAAATATCTTGTCGTGGTAAAATGGAACAAGCCAGTCACCCCTCTCCAGCATATTCCTGGCGATTGTCATATAAACCTTGGAATCAATATCGGGAACACCCGCCCAGCCGTGTGACAGCCCAAGAAGAAGCGCCAACGCAAAGAGAAGCAACCAGTCAAATAAGGTTTCCCTTGGAATCATTCTCTCTCCACCCTTTTTACAAAGAGTGCATATTCATTGCTAAACGCAACCCTCTTTAACCCTCGTAGATCATACCTAAAACCATCCAGGCTTTTTTTATGGATAATTACAATATTAAAATCATCTTCGGCTTCTCTCTTCAATCTGCTCCGCCACGCGCTCTTCGTGACAGGTTTGACAACAATCCTTGGATCTATGTTCATGGCTATGAGCTGATATGTATTATTCTCATCTGTTGGATGAAGATCTATTACGCCAATTTTCAACGATTCATGCTCTCCATATTGTTTCTGGATTGCTGGTAATATCGAAACTATCCCCCGACTCCTCTCGAGCCTCAATGGAACAGGAAAAACGGAGATAACAAAGGCTATAACTATGCTTGCCACATACGAATATTTTATAACCACCTCTTTTGAAATAAATCTGGTGAGTGACAATGCAGCCAGAATCGAGATTGGAGGATAAATCGGGGAGATATAATAGGAGTATTTAAATTTTGGAATTGAATAACCGAGATAGAGTATCAATATCCAACCTAATAAAAATACCGAGTTATCCAGACCATCCCTCAGCCACCTCTTTGCGAGTAAAAAGATCGTAACTAACCCAACCCATGTCCATGGAGCCCCCCTCGTAAGCAGCACCCCGGCGAAATACCAAAACCCCGGAAGATTCTCCTCCCCCCTCCCCAAAAGGGCCGCGTACTGTATGTGATCGTTCCAATAGACAATGAATGGAGCTGTCCCAAGCTTCAAAAAAAGATACACGATCCACGGAAGAGGAATTAATACAACCAGGATCAGCCCGATTATAAAATGGATAGAGATTAAATCCCGCCACTTTTTCAGCAAGATCAGGGAAAAAACCGTGATTGGAATTGGCGCAAAACCTACAATACCCTTGGTAAGGAGAGCCAATGCCGTCCCGATACCAAAAAGCCAATAATATCTTCTTGAAGCAACCGCCCCGAGGATCACCCCATACATCGCCAGTGTGGAAAAAAATATGAGTGGCATGTCTAATTTTATCTTACCGGTCAGCTGAATTACCTGTGGCGTTAAAAGAAAGATTATTGCAGCAATAACACCAACATTTTCATCCTTGATGCGCCGTCCAAGCCTATAAATCAGCGTGGTTGTCCCAAAGAGGGCCAGCGCGTTCATTAACTTCGCAACATAGACCGATGTCCCGAATAATTTGAAAAGTAGTGCTATTAACCAGATACCAAGTGGCGGATGATCAAAGAATGGCTTGCCTCTATAGTAGAGAATACCCCAATCTCCGCTCTCTACTACCCCCCGCGCGAGGATTGTGTACCACATCGAATCACCATCCAGGACCCCCTCCCACGCCCTGCTCAAACAGAGCAGAATGGAGAATAGGAAGAATAGAATATAGGGATGGCTATTCGTAATCCTGGTCATAATGCTGGATGAAAAAGATGGCATAAAGAAAATGGCTATCTGATTTTGTACATTTACACAAGCTACTACAACTTCTTGAAATAGCTACAAAATTGTGTCATTGATGATTCGAGATGAAAAACAGAGAAAAGGATAAAATAAAAAAGAAAAAAGGGGTTGTCAGGGAGTATGTAGAGGCAATCGTTGTCGCTGTTGGGGTTGCCCTCCTCTTAAGAGCCTTTGTAATTGAGGCATTTAAAATCCCCTCCCCATCCATGGTACCGACACTAAGGATCGGTGATCACATATTTGTGAACAAATTTATCTATGGCCTTCGAATCCCTCTAACAAAGATCAAGATATTTCAAGGGAATCACCCAAAACGCGGGGAGGTGATTGTATTCATATTCCCGGAAGACCCTTCAAAGGATTACATAAAAAGAGTCATCGGAATCCCCGGCGACAAAATAGAGATAAGGGATGATATTATCTACGTAAATGGAAAGCCCAATCCTAGACAGCTCTCCCGCGATATCACGGTCTTAAACTCAATTCCTGGCTCTTATGAATATGAGCTTTATAACGAAAAGGATGGGGAGACAGATCATCTGGTTCTCTATAGACCAAACTGGCCGATACTTGATCGCTTTGGTCCGATTACCGTACCTGAAAACAGCCTCTTTGTTATGGGGGATAACAGGGATAACTCCAGCGATTCAAGGCTTTGGAGGACTACAAACTTTGTTCCTATAAACTACGTCAAGGGAAAGGCACTTGTTATCTGGCTATCCCTCAACAGCGATGACCGCTGGGGCCCTATTCCTTCAATAAGATGGGACAGGTTTGGGAAGTTGATTAAGTAAGTCGTCCGTCGTCCCGGGCCCTTTCGTCATCCTGAGCCCTTTCGTCATCCTGAGCCCTTTCGTCATCCTGAGCGCAGCGAAGGATCTCTCCGTCATGAGGAAGCAATCTCACCTATTTCGGTATGGAAAAATAAAACGTAGTCCCTTTTCCTAGCTGGGTTTCAAACCAGATCTGGCCCCCATGGGACTCTACGATCATTTTGGATGTCGATAAACCGATCCCGTAACCACCGTATTTTGAAACCTTTCCGAAGCCTTTACCCTGAAACGGTAAAAATATCTTGACGTTATTCTGATACTCCCTGGCAACCCCCTTCCCATTGTCTTTTACCGATATAATCCAGAACCCCTCTTTTTCATTGCTGGAAATAACAATCCTTGGGTTGAGTTTTGGTCTCCTGAATTTAATCGCGTTTAATATCAAATTCTGAAATACCAGCTTCATCAAATCCCTATTAACTAAAACGGTTGGCAGTGGATTGAGCTTAATCTTCGCTCCGGCTGTTGCAATAATAATTTTCAGGTTGGCTATTGCGTCCTGAACGCAGACTGACAGACCTATCTTCTCCTTCTTCTCGATCTTTCTTCCAACAGAGGCGTAGGAGAGGAGTGTGTCTATCGTTCGTGCCATATCATCACAACGGGATTTTATGGTTTCCCTGCTCTCCTTTTTTGCCGCAGGATTGTCGATGTTGACTATGGCTGTTTTTATCGCTGTAAGTGGTTGCTTCAGGTCATGGGATACCATGGAGGAGAAGCCCTCTAATGTCCTGTTTTTTTGTTCGAGCTCGTATATGAGTCTGTTTCTCTCCTTCGCGTACATGACGCTTCTCACGAATTCTTCAGCAGTGGTTTCGCCCTTTATCACGTAATCCTGGGCCCCAAGATGCAGGATATTCTCGACAAACCTGTACTCCTCGGGCGTGCCTGTCATGATGAGAACCGCTGCGTCCCTTGAAAATTTCTTAATGGCGTTAAAGAGCTCAATACCGTTGGCATCGGGGATGTCTAAATCAAGTATAATGACTTCAAATGGCTTTTTGGATAGTGCCTCTTTTGCCTTGGAGAGCAGATCAACGGTCTCAACCCTGCACTGGACATCCCTGCGAAGCATAAGCGCCTTCTCGGCCCACTTCGCGTCTATGGGATCGTCCTCAACTATCAGAATCCTGACAACCGGAATAAGTAACTCCTCACTCTGCGCTTTTTCACCCGGCCTCTTTTCCATCATGTTCCTCCGTCAATTCTTGGGAAGGGTGAAATGAAAAACCGACCCCCTTCCAACCTCAGATTCTAGCCATATTTCCCCACCGTGATTTTCCACTATCTTTTTCACGATTGTCAGCCCAAGCCCCGTACTTTTGTCCTTATCACGCGGGGCAAGTGTCTGAAATATCTGAAACACCTTCTCAAAATGTTCCTTTGCTATTCCAGGACCGTTATCCTGCACAGTGAAATGCCAGTGACCATCTTCACTCTCACACCGGATCCTGACGTTGCCCTTTTCTTTATCCATAAATTTGACCGCGTTTCCTATCAGGTTCTGAAAAAGCTCCACAAACTGCACCCTCACCCCTTTTACCTTCGGAAGCTTTGGAGCAACGGAAATTGTGATGTTTTTAGGCACCGCCAACAACCCGGTCACATCCTTTATTAATTTATTCAGATCAACCGTTTCTATGTTGGCTTGATCCCTTCCTACGCGGGAATAACGTAAAATACTATCTATCAGCTTCTGCATATTGGTGGCGCGGCTGTGTAATTCCCTCAGACATTCCCTCCCCTCCCCGTTTAACCTGTCGGCGTAATCTTTCATTAACCAGTCAGCGATGTTCGCGATGCCTCGCAATGGGGCCTTGAGGTCGTGGGAAACAATGCGGCTGAACTCATCAAGCTCCCTGTTTGAGCGCGTAAGCTCCCTGTTGGCCTCCTTTATCTGGTTCTCAAGCCTTTTGCGCTCGGTAATATCCGCAATAGCGGCAATGACAAAAATGCCATCGTTATCGCGCATGGGGCTTAGACCGATCTCAACCGGCACCATGGAACCATCCTTTCTCTTAGCAAAAAGGTCCCTTCCATGCCCAAGCATCCTGGGAGTAGGATTTTTCATGTAATCAGCACGAAGTCTGTGATGTTTTTTTTGTACGGGATGTGGGACCAGCACATCCACGCTCTTTCCTGTTAGCTCCTTCTTCCCATACCCCAGGATGGACTTGATCTCTTTACTGACGAGGACAATCTTTCCCTTCGCATCAACACAGACGACCCCAATCGGAATATAATCAAGTATATGCTTCAGCAATAACGCATGATTCTTGTTTTTCATTTCTTCAATCTTACCCTGTATTTAGAGGTATAAACATATGGATCGGATAAAACTTAAAATTTGTTGACTTTCTACCGAAGGTCATGTTATCTAACATCTCGATAATTCAATGTTTTTGGCCTTTTAGGATTTCCCTAAAGGGCTTTTTTTAGGCCATTATTAGAGGCCAATATCTGATGGAACTAACAACCCGCCATCTTTTAGATATCGCAGACCTCTCACCCCAGGACATATCTGCTATTTTCGATATGGCCAAGAGGCTTAGGTCTATTTCCTCAAATCAAAAAGAGATTACCCCTTCGCTCAAAGGAAAGATTGCCGCAAACCTATTTTTTGAACCAAGCACCAGAACAAGGGTCTCATTTGAGATGGCCGCAAAAAGACTTGGCGCTGAGGTTGTAAATATATTGGAATCAGCAAGCAGCGTTAAAAAGGGGGAGACTCTACTGGATACTACCCTAAACCTTCAGGCGATGGGGTGTAATCTATTCATTATAAGACACCCCGAGTCTGGTGTCCCTCATCAGATAGCACGACACCTTAAGGTTCCGGTTATCAACGCGGGAGATGGATCTCATGCGCACCCCTCACAAGCCCTGCTGGACGCGATGACTCTTTTGGATAAATGGGGGACGCTGGAGGGGAAACAGGTCACTATTATCGGGGACATAATTCACAATCGTGTCGCAAAATCTGACCTGGAATTATTTTTACGCCTCGGGGCAAAGGTGACATTCTGTGGCCCAGAGCCCCTGGTCCCAACCGCGCTGCGGGAACTTGGCGCAATTATAGAGAGAGACTTCCTAAACGCGATTAAAAACGCGGACGCGATAATGATGCTAAGAATGCAATCAGAGAGATGGAGCGGAGATGATCACTGGGAACTAATTGAACCCTACAGATTAACAAGGGAGCATTTAGGCGTACTCAAAAAGAATGCCCTAATAATGGCACCCGGACCAATTAACAGAGGTGTGGAGATTGAGTCGGTTGTCGCGGACTCTGAGAGATCGATAATCTTGGATCAGGTTGAATGGGGGCTTTATGTCCGGATGGCGATATTGCATCTGCTTGGCCGGGGGGATCCCCTACGCGGCTCCGCCGCGGTGGATGACAAATGAAGATTTTGATAAAAAACGGCCATCTAATAGATCCTTCATCGGATCTGGATGGACTTTTTGATATCCTGATATCCGGGGAAAAGATTGAAGACGTCATCCCCAGCGCGAAGCGCGTCGGGGATCTCCCCTGTCGTACGGAGATCCCTTCGGTCGCTTCGCTCCCTCGGGATGACGTAAAACGTCATTGCGAGGAGGCCCGAAGGAGATCCTTCACTGCGTTCAGGACAGGCTCCGCAATCTCTGATGTAGTCTTAGACGCGACAAATCTAATTATCTCACCCGGCTTTATTGATCTGCATGTACATTTTAGGGAGCCAGGGTTTACCCATAAAGAGACCCTGGAGAGTGGAGCAAGGTGCGCCATAGCTGGTGGTTTCTCAACCGTATGCTGCATGGCAAACACAAAACCTGTCGTCGATACCCCGGAACTGGTTAAGTGGATAAAGGAGCGTAGCAGAGAGATTGGTCTTGCCGAGATTCTACCTGTTGCCGCTCTCACCATTGGACAACAAGGCAGTAAGCTAACCGCAATGGAACCACTCGCGAAGGCTGGAGCCGCCGCCTTTTCCGATGATGGTGGCGGAGGTGTAATAAATTACCAGATCATGAAGGAGGGTTTGCTGCGGGCAAAAAAATTAAATCTTCCGGTAATAGACCACTGCGAAGACCCCAATCTTGTTGCTGACGGCGTCATGAACGCGGGGAAGGTTTCTCTTCAACTGGGACTCGCTGGAAATCCTGCGGATGCGGAGACTCTGCAGATCGAAAGGGATATTAAGCTGGCAAAAGAAACAGGCTCTCATCTTCACATCGCGCACCTGACTACCAAAGGAGGGGTGGAATTAATAAGAAGAGCAAAGATGGATGGAGTAAATGTGACAACAGAGGTTACACCCCACCATTTAACACTCTCGGAGAATGACATCACCAAGAGACCATATGACACCAATCTTAAGATTGCCCCACCATTGAGAAAAGAGGAGGATGTTGAGGCTCTGAAAGCGGGGCTTATGGACGGAACAATCGACATCTTCGCAACAGATCACGCGCCACACTCCTTCGACGAGAAATCCCTGCCATTCTCAATGGCCCCTTTCGGTGTAACAGGACTGGAAACAGCCCTGCCAATCTATTTAACCCTTGTTGAAAAAGGGATCCTTTCGCTTCGTCAGGTAGTAGAAAAATTAAGCTCTGCGCCAGCGAAGCTTTTAGGGAAAAAAGACCATTCGATTAAAAAAGGGGGTCGCGCAACACTCACAATATTTGATCCCTCGGCCTCTTTCACGATAAACGCGAAAAATTCATTTTCAAAAAGCCTCAATAATCCATTTGACGGTTGGAAGGTTAAGGGGAGGGTTCTGGATGTGTTTATCAATGGAAAACATCTCTTTAAAAACGGGGTCTTGCAATGAGACCAGCGCTCCTCGTTCTAGAAGATGGCTCACTCTTTCATGGAAGATCGTTTGGTTTCGACGGGGAAACAACGGGAGAGGTAATTTTTAACACCTCAATGACAGGCTACCAGGAGGTATTAACCGACCCATCATACAGACGACAAATTGTCACGATGACCTACCCGTTAATTGGAAACTACGGGGTTAATAGCGACGATTTTGAATCAGGAAAGATTCAGGTAAGCGGGTTCGTTGTCGGCGAGTACTGCAGAAACCCGAGCAATCACAGGTCAAATAAAACGCTGCAAACCTTTTTGAAAGAAAATAATATAGTTGCCATCGAGGGGGTTGACACCAGAGCCTTAACGAGAAGGTTAAGAAACGAGGGCTCGCTCAGGGGCATTATATCTACAACAGATTTCGATCCAAAATCTTTACAAGAAAAGGCCTTAAAATCACCATCCATGACTGGGCTTGATTTGGCGAGCGAGGTAACGACGCCGGTTGTCATTGCGAGCGACCCCCGTCATTCCCGCGAACGCGGGAATCAAGATCCCGGCTTTCGCCGGGATGACAAAAAAGTCGCCCTTCTAGACCTCGGTGTTAAGCAATCAATAATCAGGCAATTAAATTCGCATGGGTGCAACGTAACACTGTTCCCTGCGTCTACTACTGCGGAAGAGATTGCGAAATTCGATCCGGATGGCATTCTATTGTCGAATGGTCCGGGGGACCCGGCCGCGTGTAAATACGCAATTTCGACAATAAAGAATCTTTTGGGCAGATTCCCGATCTTTGGCATCTGTCTGGGGCATCAGATTCTCGCATTGGCCCTTGGCGCCAAAACCCACAAAATGAAGTTTGGACACCATGGAGCAAATCATCCTGTTAAGGATCTGGAAACGGGGCATATCACCATAACCTCGCAGAATCATGGTTTTTGCGTCGATCCGGACTCGCTTTCCGGTGATATAAAGATTACGCATATCAATTTGAATGACCAGACCATCGAGGGGATATCATCTCCGGGGACCAAATGTTTTTCCGTGCAGTACCACCCAGAAGCCGCCCCGGGACCACAGGAAAATCGGTATCTTTTTAAAAAATTCACTGATCTTATGGAGAGCACCTGATGATCGAGAATTATCTTCAGCCCGTAATAGAAGAGTATACCCGGGGGAATTATTTTGCCGAGATTCAACAGGCAAGGGAGGAATTCTTTTCAAAAACCGGCCAGGTTAATGAGGATGACCCGTTTTTCGAAAGTAGGATGGCCCTTTTTTTCGACTGGTACATATTCGACAGAAAATTAAATAATAGCCAATTCACACCAATCAAACATTTTTACAGAAAAAAGAGGGATAAACTCATAGAGGAAAATCTGCTCTGCTACAGGGGGCTCGCCAACCACATCCATTCAATCTTTAATCTCCTAAAGATAAAGAAAAAAGATGTTCGAATAACCGATATGTCAACAAATAAAGGTTATATTGTTAATCCCGGGCTAATGCGACTCAGTCTCTCAGAGGGTGATATATTCGAGGGGCGGATTGTCCCAATCGGCAAAGAATGGTGGTTCACAACCGGTTTCTGCTTTCACCCCAAAGAGGCAACAAAATTTATTCTTGATGAAATTAAGAAGGCCCGGCTTGGGGAAATCCATATCTATAAAGATTTAATTTTAGAACTTGCCTCAATGAAACTTAAATTTGAACGATACCACCACATAGGTCCGGAAAAAATCTACGTTAGGGGAAGTTTAGGTGCCAAAGCGTAAAGATATAGAAAAAATACTAATTATCGGCTCCGGGCCTATTGTCATAGGTCAGGCCTGCGAGTTTGACTATTCAGGCGTGCAGGCATGCAAGGCGCTGAATGAAGAGGGCTATAAAACCATCCTGATCAACAGCAATCCTGCGACAATCATGACCGACTCCCAAATCTCTTACAGAACATACATAGAACCTATTACACCTGAATACGTAAGCGAGATTATAAGGAGAGAGAAACCAGACGCGCTGCTTCCGACGATGGGGGGGCAAACAGCGCTGAATATTGCCGTTGCATTATCGGAGAATGGGATACTCTCTGAATTCGGTGTCGAATTAATTGGTGCAAAACTCGACGCGATAAAAAAGGCTGAGGACAGGGGTAGATTTAAAAACGCGATGCATAAGATCGGCCTCTCTGTCCCAAAGAGTATTCAGGTAAACTCGATAGAATCCGGACTTGTTGCGACCAAGGATATTGGATTCCCTATCATTTTAAGACCATCTTTCACACTCGGCGGAAGTGGCGGAAATATCACATATAATCTGGTTGAATTCGAGGAGCTTTTAGACCACGCACTAACACTTTCACCCACACACGAGGTCCTGCTCGAGGAATCTCTTATTGGCTGGAAAGAGTATGAGCTTGAGGTGATGAGGGATCTTAGGGATAACGTAGTAATCATCTGCTCAATTGAAAATCTCGATCCGATGGGGGTGCATACAGGTGACAGCATAACAGTTGCGCCAGCGCAGACCCTCTCCGACGCCCAATATCAGAGGATGAGAAATTCTGCCATCAAGATAATAAGGGAGATAGGGGTTGATACGGGCGGATCAAACATACAATTTGCCATCGACCCAAAGAGTGGAAAAGAGGTTGTCATAGAGATGAACCCGCGGGTTTCGAGAAGCTCCGCCCTTGCATCAAAAGCAACCGGCTTCCCGATTGCCAAAATTGCCGCAAAACTCGCGGTGGGACTGACGCTTGATGAGATTAAAAACGATATCACAAAGGTTACCCCAGCCTCTTTTGAACCGACGATAGATTACGTGGTTACGAAGATTCCAAGATTTACGTTCAAAAAATTCAGCTCAACCCCGGATCATTTGACCACACAGATGAAATCAGTCGGCGAGGTAATGGCCATAGGAAGAACGTTTAAGGAATCGCTGCAAAAGGCCATCCGGTCATTAGAAAAAAATCTATCGGGGCTGGACGAGGTAGCATCTCAAAACGAAATATTGGTTGAAAAGATTAAAACACCAAACTCAGAACGAATATTATATATAGCGGAGGCGTTAAGGAGGGGCTTTTCAATAGAAAAGCTGAACGAGTATTCACATATTGATCCATGGTTTCTGCATCAGATAAATGATCTGATAATCTTCGAAAATAGTTTTAAAACCTCAAAGAATTTGGATGCGTCTTTAATACGCAAGGCAAAGGAGTGGGGGTTTTCAGATCTAAGATTAGCGCGTTTGGCAGGAATGTCCGAATCCGGATTCAGGGAGAAGAGAAAATCCCTTGGCATAATTCCTACATATAAACGCGTTGACACATGTGGTGCGGAATTTGAGTCGTATACCCCATATCTTTATTCAACATATGGAACCGAGGATGAAGCAGATCCCACGGAGAAGAAA
>MGRR01000030.1:32074-42809 GCA_001798265.1 Deltaproteobacteria bacterium RIFCSPHIGHO2_12_FULL_43_9 | reverse complement strand
GGTGTTGTCGGCGCAGTAGGTGTTCGTCTACTGAATGTCCCAAGAAATAGGGCTCTATATATAGGGCTTATTGTGGGCTGCGCATTGGCATCTGTAATAAAAACCCTCCTGGAAATTCCAACCTTGTCACCATTACTTTCATAAAAAGTTAATACACCAGAGAGTGAATCGTCAGATGCAACACTGAATGTTATATCTGCTGAGGTGGCGGCATTGGGAACACCGTATTGTCGAAATCGATCATCTTCTAAAGGAACCTGTGCTGATTGATATGTTGTTGTTTTTGTTTCAGCTAATTCAAAACTAATCAATGGATTTGGATCGTTTTGATCAGAATTCCATAAAAGCATCGTAATTTTATTCTCTCTTTTTCTTAAAAATTTTTTTACTATGCTTTGTTCAAAAGTCATTAACAGGATAAACGAACTTCCTTGTGGATAAGATGTTCCAAGAGTGTTTTCTGCTTCGCGTAATGCGTCACGAAAGCCTAAGGATGGCTCTTCCTTTTTAGATGCGGTAATTTCCCTATCAAGGGATAGCTTTGTTTCATATTCGGATTCAGCATAGCCCGTCATTTTTGCCAAATAGTACCCTTCAGCAGCATACATAAGGCGGCCGGAGCCGGGATCACCAGATGCAGCAATATCTGACCCAGTATTACTCTTTGTTGTTGCTCTGTTAACAAAGACTGGGTTAAAAAATGAGAAAAAGATCAGGACACCGACAAGAATAATGAAAGAGGATATTGTCGCGTTTCGGTATTTCTTGGACATAATCTGCTCCCCAAAGAAAGAAAGAAAGAAAGAAAGAAAGAAAGAACAAAAAGCCTGGAACCCGATTCTAGTATAACTAATGGTATTGTAAACATTTTTTACGGGATTGATCTATGACACCCTAAATCTTCCGAGAGTTCAATTTCATAGATCCTAAGAATATATCCCTTATTTACATCAAGAAATTCTATTCTGTAGAAAAAGTATGGAGAGTTGTTCTTTAAAGTGTATATTCTGCGACTATTATCACCCCAGTTTGTTTCACTCTCTTTTGAATCCAATAAATCCCAATTCTTAAAATCGTTTGACGCAAAAACCCTCCATTCCTTCGGCATAAGATCATTTGATTTATCATCACCAGCCTGGAACGAGTAACATCTGATTATTTTTTCATCATAAAAATGTATATCTACGGTTATCGGTTCTAATACCCATGTCTCCCAAAATGTATAATAAACGTTATCTAAGGCCTTCTGCAGCCTTCTTTGGGGATCAGTAAGCCCAGACTCCCTGGCTACTCCAGAGACCTTTATAGACTGACCGTTCACAGATGTAGACTGTATTAGAGGCTCAGGGTCGATATTTTTTGTGATTTGGGTTTTATCATCCTCGCAAACACTCTCTAGGGTATAAAATCGAAGCTCGGGGATTCTAACTACATCAGGCTGGTTTGAGAACTCTATCTGAAAGCGAAAATGTGAATACGGCGATCTTTCCATTGTTTTAAATAGCCTCTTTTCTGCGATTTTCCATGTCACCTCATTTTGTCTGGAATCTAGCATGGTCCAACTATTTTTATCGTTTGACCCGAAAAGCCTCCATGATTTTGGCATAGAGTCTGGGGATTCGTTTATTCCTGCATAAAGCTTGTAGCATGAAATGGGGGTTGGCTTATCAGCAGAGATATCAATTGAAACTGGCATAGGACCCCTTTTTTCAAGATATGTAACCTCATAAAAATCGAGAAATCTGAAATTGGGATCATTCATTGCATCTGGGCTGGACCATCTGAGGTTGGGACTATATTTTTCAAACAGCTCTGTCTGCAGAATAAATTCATTATCTTTTTGGTTCGCGACAAGGGAGATTAAAGGTCTTGGAACCGGTAAATCCTTTTTTAAAATATTCCTGATTATGTAACTTACATGCCCCTCTGACAAAATATGAATAAAACCTAACTCCCCCCATCTTTCCCTCCCAAATAGGAGATTTTTAGGGCGTAGTTCAACAATAAAATAATGCTCCCTTTCAGGATCGTACTGCCTCTTCACCTGCTCAATGGAATATTGAAACTGCCTTGAAAGTGTGGTCGCGAGCAAATTCGAGCTATTAAACGCAAATAACGAACCAATTAATATTAACAAAACAATTGTCATTCTTTTAATATATACCCAGGGTATCGTCTCGATACTTCTAAAAACCAATAATAGAATGGCAGCCATTCCTGGATGCCATGCCCTGTAGAAAGAAGGGGGGCGTCCGGAGGCAAGAAGGCCAGGGGAATTTATTGCGAGAAAGAGGGCAAGCCAGAAGAGGATGAGAAGGAGATTGCTTCGCTTCGCTCGCAATGACGTGAGATTGCTTCGTCGCCTTCGAGCGCTCGCAATGACGTGAGCGCTCGCAATGACGTGAGCGCTCGCAATGACGTGAGATTGCTTCGTCGCCTTCGGCTCCTCGCAATGACGTCTTTGTCATCCCCGTGAAAACGGGGATCTGGATTCCCGGCTTTCGCCGGGATGACACTTTCGTCATTGCGAGCAAAGCGAAGCAATCCCAATGAAATAAGAATCACAAATAGCACAACTACAGCAATTAATATTGATGGAGCTGGGTTCCAGAGATTTAGCATGACGGGGAGAATTTCTATGAAGAATTTGTAGATATTTTCAAATATAGAGCCAGAAACATCAAATCTGTAAAATGAGGTTTTTGGGAAGTGGATATTGTAGAGGTTCATAAAAATCAGGCGGTGGAAGACAAAATATATTGCAGAGGTGGTTCCGAAGAAGACGAATGCGTATATTGCATGCGCCCTGTCGGCCAGTTTTTGGATACCCGAATAGGTTATTTTTATCAGTGGAATAAGAAGGAAAAAGCCTGCGGTTGGTGGATAGATAAAGAGGGATGCCAATAATAGGAGAAAAGATATCCACAGGTTTATCCACACCTGTGGTTTTCTGGTTTTTATCTTCTCAAAATCTGGGAATATGATTGCAGAGAGTAAAACGAGCACAGCAGTGAATGGGGCTGGAATAAAGTTTGTTATCCAACTGAGATTTACCTGGGCTGGTGGGAGTAAAAATACACCGAGTGAAAAGGCTGCGCTGGAGAAATTACTCATCCCGCCTTTTTTTGCCTGTGAAAAAATAAGAATTGCCGCAATAGCAGAGAAAAGAATTGCTAAACCTCTTCCATAGACGAGGCTATGCAGGTCGGTAAAGAATGAAAGGTAAATGTTCTGGAGTATTGCCTGGAGGAAGCGGCCGATACTGGTTAAGTGCCATGTCTCCGAAAACCAGCCACAACACTTCTTGTTACTGTATGCCCAGATTTCGAAATCGTTGTGGAATCCGAAGTCATATATGAGATATGGTAAATAACTTATAAATAAAAAAAGAATAATTAATACAAAGTATAAACATTCCTCTTTTAATACTATATTTTTAGAACTCTTCATTAGGCAATTGACATAACATATGGATATCTATAGGTCTAAGGGTGTTTGTGCGTTTTATGAATATCAAAAATGCTTTTCTAAAAATAGTATCAAGTAATCTCTTCTTGTTTATGCTCTTCACAATTGGATTCATGGTTTGGAGGCATGGATTCCCGGTTGTATGGAACGATACGGGGCTATTTAAGGCCGCAAGGGTAAATGCCTACGAAAATAATGCCATACAATATGGTTTTATTGAGACAATTGTAATTTATTATAATTCGATAAAGGTAATACTTCCCGATATATTCAGGGATGTATCTCAGCATGGGTTTAGGCCGATTGCCCAATTAATCCATTTTATTTTCAGCATACTTGCCGACACAAAATCGATCTATCCGTCGTGGGGACAGCTTTTTGTTGTTGGAACAGTAATCGGGGCCCTTGCCGTTTCATTCAAGGTGCTGGCATCGTATTTTATCAAATCTCAATCGTTGATTTATCTCTCTTTACTCCTTTTTATATTTTCAACCCCATTACTCTCCTCAAGCTGGATTATATACGTCGGAATACCTGCACTGGTACCCCTATTCTCAGCGTTAAGTTTTATACTCTATTTTAAGATTCTGGATAAACCAAAAAATGTCTGGATCTCCTATGTGTTGCTGTTCTTAATATTGTTCCTTACACCCTGGTATCGGGAATATATGATCATGGTTCCAATCACTATTATTGCGCTAGAGGCCATCCGTGCACGCCGGGTCACAGCATTAATAGTCTTGATGATTCCGCTTACATTACACAGTTTATATCCAACCTACCTGACACATTTTATTTATACTAACCAGCCGGTAAAACCCTTTTTCCAGTTGGGTCTGGTTAATGATCAACTATCACTGGGGTTTATTCGACAAGATGTCTCAAGACATCTTTTTAACATTCCATCTCCATCATTTATGATCATTCTATTTTTAATATTTACAGTAATAACTGCCGTAACTCTTTACCCCAAAATTAAATCAAGGAACGTTAATCTTAATGATTCATGGGATAGCATCATTGCCGTTATTCTAGGAATTATTGCTCTAATCGGAGTTGCTTTAGTAAATGATGAATGGCCCTACCATCTTGCACTCATCTCTTTTCTGATAATCGGGTGGAGGGTTGATCGCAGACTGGTAGTCTGGACCATTATTTTTGTTGCCCCGTTCTACGAAGTTTTTACCACACAGATCCATCTGGCATACGTGATGATGCCCATTGCTATTCTATTTTGCACTTTTCTGGAAAAATACTGGACCGTAAAAATATTTAGTTTGGGCTTTCAAAAACTATTAAGATACGCTTTTTCTATCGCCATTATCATCGTCATACTCGATGCCATTGCAAATCTCTTCGCAGTTAGACATGTAATGAAGCATATTTCTTTTGGAATAGAAGAGACGGCCAAGAAGCTTCAAGAGAAAATTGATCAGAGACCCTCAGTCTTTATAAGCAATGCGCTCCATGCCGATGATCTCAAAATGTATTTACGCGGAGACTATGAAATATTATGGACTATAGGCATCGGACACGACAGACCGGATAAGAAAGTTGACTCAATTAAGACTCTCTCTTCATATGTAAGTAAAAACCTATCATCTAAAAACATTTATCTGCTGGATATAAGTTACAACTACAGAGAGTGGCAAAGAGGTTATTTTCAGCATCCATTTACAGTTAACGACCATGTACCGACGGAATACCTTGGCACCATACATAGAACAGTGGCTGAGTATTTTATGCCAGATCCATTAAGATATTTCGGAAACAACGCGTTTTTCTCTTTTTTGGGTCCACCAGACTTAGAAAATGATTTCTACAGAGGGAGGTCATCAAAACCACTTTTTAGGAGGGTCGATGCCAAATATGACCTTTACAAGATTACTTCACTTATAAATTAACAAAACGTCATTGCGGTGTCATTCCCGTACCCCGCTTTCGCGGAGTACAGGCTCCCGCAGGAATCCAGATCCCGGCTTTCGCCGGGATGACTGTACTAGATCCCCGTTTTCACGGGGATGACATAGACACAAGGTGGCATAGACGTCATTGCGAGCAGCATCGTCATTGCGAGCAGCATCGTCATCCTGAGCGCAGCGAAGGATCTCCTAGCGGTCGAGATCCCTCGTTTCGCTCGGGATGACGAGATGGATCCCCGTTTTCACGGGGATGACGGCACCTCGGAATGACGTTTTCATCACGGTATTGTTTTGGAACAGTCATCATATTCAGAGAGTGCAAGCCCATATATTCTTAATATTTTGTGTCCGTTGGTTTCAAGAAATTCAAAACTATAAATATTGTATGGAGAGGTATTTGGTATCTTATAAATACGCCTGCTTTTATCACTCCAGTTTGCTTCATCGGTTCTTGTATCCAGTAAAAACCACTCGTTACCATCTTGCGATCCCCAAAGTCTCCATGCATGAGGCATACGATCACCCGCTTTATCAATCCCGGCCTCTATCAGATAGCACCTGATAACCTTTTCTTTATAAAACCTTAGATCAGCATATGCCGGATCTATAGCGTCTATCTCCCAGAAAGTGTAATAGATATTATCAAGCGCCATCATAAGACCAAACTCATTCTGCGATGGAATAGATGCTGTTGCTAATCCCACTAGTTCAACGGTAACCCCGGGTATATTTTCGGGAGATTTTATCAGATTCTTATACTCTGTTTCCTTAGTAGTTTTATCAATGAGGGCTGGATCCAGGAAAAGGTAGTTTTCATTGTACTTGATTACCAGATTATCAACACCACTACGTGCTGTTTTGCCCAGATATTCGCTAGTTATATAATTTACATGGCTACTTGTTAATACATGGATAAATCCAAACTCACCCCAGCGCTTTTTCCCAAAGAAGAATGCATCTGGCCTGTATTCAACTATGAAATACCTGCTTCTGTTTTCAAAGAATTGGTTCTTAACCTGCTCAGTGGCATATATAAACTGCCTCGAGAGGGTTGATGCTATATGGTGACTGCTGTTGAACGCAAAAAAAGCACCAACAAGTAATAATATTGAGATAATCAGCTTTTTAAACGGAACAAATAGATGGAAATCAGAACCGCGCAAAAAGAGTAAAAGTACCATAGCCATCCCAGGATGCCACGCACGGTAGAAATTTGGAGGCCCGCCAACCGGTATAAGACCAGGTAGATTCATAACTAGAAAGATCACTAATAGTGCCTCACCAACCAATATCGTATACCAAATTGAGTCACTTCTTTGCCCACTTTCAAATGGTCGACGTTTTGCACCATGAATTAAGGATATAACTATAATTGCAGAAACGACTCCCGCCACTAAAATCGATGGCACCGTATTCCAGAGATTCAACATTACGAAACAAATTTCTTTGATAAAAACCGTGAGATTCTCTATAACGGATGATGCCAAATCAAATCTATAGAATGAATCGGCCGCGAATTCTATTTTATAATATTTCATGAATATGTATCGATGAAAAACAAAGTACGTTACACAGGCCAATCCATAGAATGTCAGCGTAAAAAAGGTTTGTACTATCTCTTCTTTCCTGAGCCCTTTATAGATGATGCCTATTGTTATCGGGAGGAGAAAAAAACCGGCAGTCGGCGGATAGATAAAAAGGGAGGCAAGTAAGAGTACAAAACAGATTGTCAGCAACAGAAATGCCCTCCACCGATATTTCCGAAGGGAAATCCAGGCCGGAAAAAGTAATGCAGCAAAAAGTACCAATGCCGCATTAAAAATACCGGGGATAAAATTGGTTACCCAGCCGAGATTTATCTGGGCTGGTGGGAGAAGAAAGACCCCGGCACCGAAAGCAATGCTGGTAAATTTGTCCATTCCATGCTTTCTAGAAATTATTGAAATTAAAATCGCACCAATGGCCGCAAAAGCGATCCCTAAACCCCTTCCGACAACGAGGCTTTGTAGGTCTGTGAAATTAGCTAAATATATACTTTGAAGAATTGCCTGAAGGAATCTACCTACCCTTGTCAGGTGCCAGAATTCGGAGAACCAGCTACAACAAACCTTATTTTCTGTATTCCAGATCTCAAAATCGTTATGAAATCCAAAATTATATGTAAGATAGGGAAGATAGCTTAGAAACAATAAAAATATAATTATAATATAGGGATAGCCGGCCCTTATTGTACCGGTGATTCTGATAGGTTGCATTGAAGAATTTTTACTATTACAAATATTCCCAGTCAATGTGGGTACCTAGAGAGTATAAATGCTTGCTTATTTAAGAAGAGTTATTTCTAGCAATCTTTTTTTGTTCATATCATTTTCACTCGGATTCATTATCTGGAGAATGGGAAAACCGCTTGTCTGGGATGACACAAATGCCTTTAAACACGCATTTGCTACAGGACTGACATCAAAATCATGGGATCTTTGGGAGATCATAAAATACAACCTGTCAAACGCCGTCACCATTATAGGGAGCGTTGATCAACATGGATATAGGCCTGTTGCAAACATAATTCAGTCTATTAATTTATCGTCAATTAACTCAATATATCCGAATTTCTGGCATCTCCTTTTCGTAAGTTCTTTTATCGGTTCACTTGCAATCATTTATAAGATTGTCGCATCAAGATTTATAAACTCAAAACCCCTGGTATATTTTTCATTGATAATCTTTATATTATGCGCACCATTTACAGCTGCAAACTGGATCTCACATGTTGGAATCCCGGCACTAGTGCCACTTTTGTCACTTATAAGCTTTGCCCTCTATTTCAGGATCCTCGACCGCCCCGCTAGGGTATGGATCTACTACGTTCTGCTCTTTCTGACCCTATTTGTATCGACTCTTTACCGTGAATTCATGATTATTCTACCAATTACATTTTTAGCACTTGAAACAACTAGGACACGTAAGCTTACCGGCGTTTCACTACTCTCTATAATCATATTTTTACATTCACTTTACCCGACATTCCTGATGAGATTTATTTTTCCTACACTACCTTTGAAATCAATTTTTGAACTCGGACTTGTGGGGACAGAGCTAAACAGTTCTATTCCAATCAGAACCCAGGTTTCTCCCAATTTTTTAAATATCCCATCTCCATCATTATTAATAATCGCTTTCTTCCTTTTTGTGTTTATTGTGGTGTTTCAAAAATTGCGCCCTAAAATAAAACCATTCGCAATAATGGCTTTAGTTTTAGGAATAATATCCATATTTGGATTAGTTTTTTCTGATAGATGGTTTTTTTACCATATGGCGGTCCTTTCAGTATTTCTAATTTCTTTTGTACTGGATATAAGACTTTGCGTCTGGATAGTAATGTTTCTACTCCCCTTTTACAGAGTATACACGGAACAGGTTCATCTCACATACGCGATGGTCCCTTTCTCAATATTAATGGGGCTCTTGTTGGAAAGGTGCTGGTATCTAAAATTACAAAATATAAAATTGCAAAAGTGCCTTCAATATATCATATCAATCGCAATCTGCATTGGGTTATCAGACGCTTTGGTTAACATCATTTCTGTTAGAAATGTAATGGATAATATCTCTGGCGGTATTGAGGTTGTTTCAAAAAGACTTCAAACCATATCCTCTGATAAAAAACCTACTGTTATTATAAGTAATGCCATACACACAGATGACATAAGAATTTATACGAAAGGAAATTATAAAATCTTTCTAACTGTGAAGCTTGGGCATAATAGGCCCGACAGGGTTATAGATACAGACGATGCGCTATCAAGGTTCTTATCAAAGAATCTCTCTTCCATGAACATATACTTTCTTGATGTAAATTATGACTATTTGCCCGTAAAGAGACCTTATCATGAGCATAAATTCGCTGGTAAAGATAATATTCCCACAATTGATCTTGGATCGCTACATACAACTCGTGTTAAATATTTCACGCCTGATCCATTGAGAAATTTTGGAAATCGTGAGTTTTATACTTTTCTCGGACCACCCGACCTCGAAAACGACTTTTACCGAGGATCAGCCGGGAAACCATTTTTTAGAAAAGTTGAAGCAAGCTACCACCTGTATAAGGTGACGGGCGTAAAAGTAAACATAAATTGAGTTTTATTTGAAATTAACATACGATGTGGTTCGCTTATGAAGTATTCGCTACTTGTTATGACATTAAACGAAATAGATGGAATGAAATCGATCCTACCAAGGGTAAAGAGGGAATGGTGCGATCAGATTTTAGTCATTGATGGGGGTTCAACCGACGGAACTGTAGAGTGGGCAAAGAAAAATGGGTATGAAGTTTATGTCCAAAAAAGGAAAGGCTTCAGACATGCATATACCGAGGCCCTCCCGCTAATTACAGGGGATGTCGTTATCACCTTTAGTCCCGATGGCAATTCTATCCCGGAATTGATTCCAGCACTGAAAGAGAAAATTGCAGCTGGTTATGATATGGTCATCGCTTCGCGATATTTTGGCAACGCAAAGAGTGAGGACGATGACTTGGTTACATCTTTTGGAAATTGGCTCTTTACAAATACCATTAATTTTTTGCACGGTGGCAATTACACAGATGCAATGGTAATTTTCAGGGCTTACCATAAAAGTATAATAAAAGATTTAGAGCTGGAGAGAGACAAATGGTACTCGACACCTGAAAAGCTATTCAGAACAGAGATAAGCTGGGAACCACTCCTCTCCGTCAGGGCTGCAAAGGCAAAATTGAGAATAACTGAAATTCCTGGTGATGAACCGCCACGAATTGGTGGAGAGAGAAAACTGAAAATTGTAAAATGGGGGGCTGCCTACTACTTTCAAATTCTACGCGAAAAATTCTTTTGGAAACCTGTACGTCGTTGCGAGCGAACACTGTCATTCCCGCGAAAGCGGGAATCCAGATCCCCGTTTTCACGGGGATGACAAAGACGTCATTGCGAGGAGGGCCGCATGAGATCCTTCACTTCGTTCAGGACAGGCTCCGCAATCCCTAATCAAAGTTAAGGACCATTGAACCACGAACCTCAAAATTAAACTTATACGGCACTAGTCCCATCGTCTCAAGCGCGTCGCAAATTTTCGGTTGTTTGTTGCTATCGGCAAATATGCTTAAAAATCCTCCACCACCAGCACCTGAAACCTTTCCTCCAAGCGCTCCGTTTTCCAGTGCCAAAGAATACGCTTTATCGATAAGATCGTTAGAAATTTTAGAGGCGAGGCTTCTTTTCATCTCCCATCCATCATAAATTATTTTACTAAATGTATTGATATTGAAACTGGGACTATAAAGTAATTTTCTTAAATCCTCAGATTGT
>MGRR01000030.1:0-32030 GCA_001798265.1 Deltaproteobacteria bacterium RIFCSPHIGHO2_12_FULL_43_9 | reverse complement strand
ATAGAATTCAAAGTAGTTTAAACCACCAAATGCTGCAGCATATTGGTCCTGCTTTCCCATGGGTCTTCCAAGAATGCCTATTTCTATATGTGCAGCCTCTTCCGCCAGTCTGCCCGCTGATACATTCATCCCCTTAAATTTGTACAAAGCATTTAAAAGACCGACGCAGAATGTGCTGGAGGAACCAAGTCCCGACTTTGCCGGAGCATCGGAGACTGTAGATATATATATTCTATCGTCAATGCCCAAAAACTTCAGGGACTCCCTGATAATCGAATTTTCTATTTTATCTATATCATGTACCAGTTCCGTTTCTGAATAATTCAGCCTTATTCTTTCATCAAATAATGGAGAATGCCTTTTTACTGAGACGTAGAGGAAAGAATCTACGCAAGTACTGATTACGGCTCCAAAATCATTGTTTTTATAAAACGATGGGAAATCAGTGCCACCTCCGGCAAAGCTTATTCTTAATGGGGTTTTTGAAATAATCATATCTGCAAAACCAGTCTATTTATAAGTTGCAAGCTGATAGAGTTTTTTAATTACATTAAAAAACCCGTTAAGTTTAATAAAATAGATAAAGCTCCTCGGATTTCTAAACCATAATAACAGGTTTTCACGTAACGCAAACCAAAACAGACTAAAGTCTTCGAAACCCTCGGTAATATATTTTTCAGTATTAGTTCTTCTTAAAATTTTTGGTACTATCGCGTTAGAAAACGAATCTGGTACAAAATCATCTGAAATTTTTCCCTGCGCTACCAAATCATCATATACAGGTGTTCCAGGAATTGGATGAAACAAACTAACCATAAAGGCGTCTATTTTGCACTTTCTTAAAAGTTTTATCGTATCACGAGTATCTTCCTTCGTTTCCCCCGGATAACCGACAATAAAAAAGGCTCTGACCTTTAATCCTACTGCCTTTATTCTATCAACGCATCCAGGTACGATCGAAGGATCTAGGCCCTTTTGCATTATTTTTAGTATCCTTTTCGATCCACTCTCAGGTGCAACAGTAACCCCCTCCCAACCAGCCTGCTTCATAAGTTGTAGCAGCTCATCATCAATTCGTTGCATTCTAATACCATTAGGCGTGGTAAACATTATCCCTTCCGGGAATTGGTTATTTTCTTTTAATTTAATAATCTCTCTGCAAAATGTTTTGGCATAATCAATTTCAAATGTGAAATTATCGTCTACAATCGTGAACTGTCTCACTCCGTACTGATCGTATAGATGTTTTATAAGACCGTTAATCCACTCTGGAGAATGTCCACGGATCTTTTTCCCATTAATAAGTGGTGAAGAGCAAAACTTACAGGCGTATGGGCAGCCCCTGGTAACCCATATAGGGGCACATTTTCCATAAAATCCCCCATACCTATACCCTTTTTTGTAATATGCATCTAAACCGGCAGCGGTATAGTCTGGATATTTGATTCTATCCATGTCCCATTCAAGCCAGACATCATTATTTACAATATTTCCATTCTCTTCATATACAATTCCAGGCACTGACTTTATGTCAATTTTTCCTTCGAGATAATCTAAAAGGTTGGAGAATGCTACGTCACCTTCTCCCCTGATAATGTAATCAACCGGCTTTTCTCCAAAAACCTTCTCTGGATAAAGGGTAGGATGAGGTCCACCAATGACGGTAACAATATTTTCATTGAATGCCTTTATCTCCCTTAAAACATTTAGCGCTTCCTTATAGGTCAAGGTAAGCGTTGAAACCCCTACAACATCGGGGTTGAACCTTTCAATCTCCTCCCTGAACTGCGGGGAGTTGGCAGGGATACTTCTTAGCGCACAATCTAATATCTCAACTGTGTGCCTGCTCGGTATATTACTTTTAATAAAAGCAAGTCCAAGTGGAAACCAGAAAGCCGGCATATTATCCCGCGGTCTAATAAGGAGTACTCTTTTTCCTGTCTGTTCTTCGACTGGTGACATTTCAGTTTAACTCCATGTATTAAAAATGTTTTGTGCCAAGCAAATGACACTCTTTACAAAGGTTCGGGACCTGTTTTGATAAAAAACCATTTTTAAAATCTATTAGTGGCCCCGGTTCCGATATTGAACCAAATTTTTTGTCTGGGGTTACCATGCAACATGGGCTCAGGGTCTCTACGGGACCAACAGCAAATGCATTTGTTGTAAATGAACATGTATTAGGTGTGCCCCGGTATGTAGCGTGGTAGAAATTAAGCTGTTTCTCTTTTTCTATACGCCGGCAAAGGGAGACATACTCATCGGCAAATTCTTCGTTCTCTGCAAAGCCACCATCCTTGGGATTATAATCGGTATAAAATGTCCTGTTAAAAAGCAGATGGCGTGCCCCGACCTGCTTGGCGAAATCATACGCCCAGCGGTAACTCTCAACATCAACGCCGTGATAGCTGATTTCAATCCGTTCCGGATCAAAGGCGCCACTGCGGGCATCTTCGAGTACTTTTTCTATATATTCCAGATTCCTCCTAACACCACGGCTGGTCTCTTTGTATATGCTGAGATTAAGCATGTTAAGATCGGCACTCTTAAGCTCTTCAAGGATCTTACGATCAATGCGTATCACATTGGACGTCATGCTTACTACAATCCCACGCTGACGGAAAAATCTGATAATTGGGTAGAGATCCTTACACAGGGTAGGCTCACCACCATACAAAATTACACGGCTCACGGTATTGAAGAGGCCAGATTTATAAACTTTTTTAATTTCATCTAAATTATAGTCAAGATGGCCAACACTCTTATCGTTGATAACGTCAACAAAGAAACAATCCTCACAACTCATATTACATCGAGTGGTTAACAGTATAAAGGCGTGTAGTGGATGCGCCCCCCTCCACCTGGAGGCTACTGACAATCTGTCGCCCAAAATAGGATCAAGCATATATAATGTATAGGCTAAAAGTTTTGAAAGCTTGTGGTCCGCCCTTGGAAAGGAGCGGACAAGATCCAGTGTAAGGAGGGTCCTAGGATGCATTGTTAATCCTATTGGTACTTTGCAAAACCACTATAAAAAAGTAGGATAAGAAAAATACCGGCATTTAGTCAATTCCTACCTGCTCTACAAGTTAAAACCTAATAACCTTTTCACCATAATCTACCTTAATGGCATCAGTTGAAAGTCCATATGGCAATTTAAGCGGCTCTCCACGACCCTTTGCCTCGGTTTTTCGCTGCAGCAATAAAAGCCTCATACCATCTCGGTCCTGAAGGACTCCACGCACAACAAATTGTTTACTGGCAGAGGAATTCAAGTATTTTGGAAACTCATCCTTCATTACAGCAAATGCAGTCGCGAAATGGCTATTGAAATAATCAACATACTCAGGGATAAGAATTATTGAGGCCTCTTCAAAATGATTTTTCAGCTCCTCACGAACCTTTAAACGCTTTGACTCTGAGTAGTCGTATTGCTGCCAGATATCATTATAATATCTGTTCATATAGAAATTGATTTCAGGCTGACTATTTTTTACTCTGTAATAGTTTAATATCCTAGGGCTGTATGATTGATACCAAAACATACTGAGCGATTTCCCCTCTAAAATCTCATCTATATTTTTGGCAACAGCCTCCACCTTCGATGCAAACGGCGGGAAAATTGATTTAGGTGTGTTATGCTTTGTAAAAATAATTCCATATGAAATAAAAATGATGAAACCTAAAATTAACAACCACGGCTTCAGTAATATTTTTCTATTTAAAACTAGGGTTGCCAACAAGGTGAAGAGTGAAAGCGTAATTCCTATACGCATTGGTGCATAAATTAACAGGCAGTTATAGATGGTCATAAGGGGATCGGTGAAGAAAATGATATTAATAAGGTATGTTGTGACATATATAAATACACCTGTGACGCATATAAAATAGAGTGTGCTATATAATTTGCTTTTTTTCCTGTTCTTAAATGACATTACCAGACTCACAACAGTCATAATATGGAGTAATATAGTAATTAAGATTGTTGGGACTGAATTCTCATCTCTCCAGATGAAAAATCCTGGTAAATTATTAAAATATGGCATCGCGTCATGCACATTCCAAGCGTGTCTCGTCACAAAATTTGCGTGATGACCATAATAACCAACAATCCCCCCGCCTTGAAGAATGAAATAAATAGATGTCATTGCAATGCTTATAATTGCAAACATAAAGAATGGAATAATCAGCTGCTTTCTCCTGGTCTTTAAAAGCTGTATAAAAACAACGAGTATGGGTAAAAAAATTGTCATACCGACAACAATGAGAGAATTCCCTCTACCCCACACTGCAATACCAAAAGAAAGCCCTGCAATAATTGCATTCTTTAATTTCTGCGGATCAAGTGCATAAATAAAAGTATTGAAGAGCGCCATCTGCAGGGCAGCAAAGAATATAGAATCGAGGCCAAGAACCGGCATCGATGTATAGTCCAAAAAGCCAAAATTAATCGGGAAAAACCAGATTAAAAATGTAGCCAAAAACGAGAATACAAAATCAAGCTCTATTAAGCGACAAAGCCTGAACATTGATATGCTGGCCAAGGCCCACATTATGTAATTTACAATAGCTATCGAGAATGGCTCCTTAATTAAAATTGGTGAAAAGAGTACAGTCTGGATGTTGATAAGCCAGTACCAGTTTGAGGTAAAAGCACGATGAAGTGCTTCCCAGAAATCTTTCCGTGCAAGATCAAGGAGATTAAAAAAACCGACGGTATAAGTAAATGGATCACCCGATGGGAGTACATCCCTTGTAAATTGAAGATATATTCCGCTTATAGAGATGTAATGTAATGCTACATACAAAAGTATAAGAATATATCCATAACTATTTCGGTGCTTCTGCTGGATCATAATAAGTTCGGCCGGGCACTCACCTGCATGAGCGCACCACTTTTAGTGAGCCTCCCCACAATTGATAAAACACATGATGGAATTATAAGAAAAAAAGACAAAGCCATTGCTAACACTACCTTTCGACTAAATGGTTCAATTCCCATTAGATACAATGCGAATACATTATAATGTCCCGTTATCTTATTTATTAAACTTTGTAACCAACCAAATGAATCAAATTCAAATGAATTGTATTTGATATCATTTATTGTAAGTCCACATTTTGACAGTATATTCTCCGATGATTTCGGCGTAAAATAGAAAAGGTGCCTCGGTGGATCAAGATGCGACCAGTGGGAGCCTGCATATCTTGCCTGTAAGCTGTTAATATTAGGGATATTTATTATTAAAGTTCCTTCGGGTTTTAAACGTTTTGCGCATCCCCGTAAAATAGTAGTTGGGTCAGTAACATGCTCGAGAACGTTAAAAATGATAATTAAATCATATTCCCTTTTCTCAGGGATCAAATCGATGTCCCCGACAAAAACATCGAGCCCAAGAACCTCTTGTGCATATCTGGCTGTATCAGCCGACCTTTCAAGACCCAGCACCCGCCATCCTTTTTTACGAAAAACATCAAGCATATACCCGGGTCCGCAACCGATTTCCAGTACCTTCCCGGGCTTTTTAAACCTCCTTGTCCATCCATTAATTCTTCCCTGGTAAAACATTTTTAACAACTTGTTGATTACAAAATTATAACCCCGATAATTTGTGGGATAATATGGGTCGAGATTATCAGGTCGTGGATCTGTATATGAGACACCACATTCAAAGCATTCGCGAATATCAAATATAGTATTAGAAAGGAATTCTTTTTCTGATTTTAATATTGCATTAGTCTCTGAAGAATTACATATTGGACAAGATTTCATGATTACCAATCTGCTAGTTGTTCCTAACCTTTTTATAAATTGCAAACATCTCGTCAGATTTTTTTAATGTAAATTCTTGCGCCGCAAGACCATATAATTTAAAAAAATTCCTGACAAGAGGGCCGACAATTGAATATCTAGAAAGAGAAACACCGAGGTACTCAAATGATATTACGTATGGATAAATACCTTTATGAACCCTCTGGAATCCAGCCTCTTCCATTAAATAATCCATCGATTTCCAACTAAAAAACTGGATATGCTGTCCTAGAATATACCACCACTTCTGTCTGAAAATTTTAGAAAAGATTGAGTTAAAATCTCCGGTCCAGAGAGCGACAATACCACCCTCCTTTAACAGGCTATTAATGCGCTGGATCTCTAATTTGGGATATTCCAGATGCTCAATAACACCCCACATCGTCACCACATCATACGAGGCCCTACATGCCGCAGCCCTATCCCGCAGAGTCTCCTTATACACCAAAAGTTGTTTCTCGCGGGCAATTTTTAACGCCCATTCTGAAAGCTCCATGCCTTCTGATTCATAATCTTCCTTCGCAACCTCCAAAAAATCTCCAGTTGAACAGCCTACATCAAGTAATTTGCCGTCAGGCTTGAACTTTTTGATCGTGGTCAAAACCTTTCTTGCCGTTTTTTTTCTTAAACCTGCATTATTCAAATAGGTTTCATCTTTAACATCTTCATAATATTTATAAATATCACTCAATCGTGGTGATGCATAAGCATGCGAGCAGTTTTTACACTGGACCAGGCGATATATTTTCCGTATTTCTGGTGTCCATTTATACCCGAATACCGGGGCATTCTTTCCAAGGGTACCGGGATATACAACCTTATAATCATTTTTTTCACAGACGGGGCAATTTACTTCATTGAATTCCATGAACCTCACCCGCCTCTTGAAAATGCCTAGGTACAGGCTTGGCGACAAAACTTTGTCTGACATTCTCCTGATTAAGAAATGTTAATTTGGGATCAATAATATAAATCGGACGCCTTATGTCATTTTTATAAATTCTGGCAATGTAAACCCCATGCACGGTCATATAAAAAATAATATAGAGAAGATCTAGGGAAAATAATACAAGGAAATATGACAATGAGTGCGTTATTAGTCCCAATAAAACAAGGACAAGATTAGTAAAGACAATAAATGGAAGCAAATACGCAGCTAACCTAAATAGAAACGTAGAGGAAGTTAAAAGCCCGGCAGTTGCAAATATAACCATCCCCAATAGATTGTACCCAGACTTGCCATAACTTCTTGGCTCCCTTGTATATGGAATTTCATACCTTGAAAATCCTACGTACCCAATTTCGGCTCTTAAGAATGGGAATGTATTATGATTATTTACAATGCAATCGCGTACCGTTGATGAGATTAAACCAAACTCCGCCATTCTAAGAACAATATCCATATCCGCGGTCATCTTCAGAAGATAATAGAAGCAATCCCTTAATTTCTTCATAATCCAGGCCTCTGGTCTGTCTTTTCTTATTCCACATACTATGTCGTAACCCTCGGCCCACTTCTCAAGGAATCCAGGGATCATCTCTGGTGGATCTTCACAATCGACATCTATAATCACAATTGCTTCACCAGTGGCATGGGTTATGCCTGCCTGTACAGATGCCTGATATCCAAAGTTTCTTGACATCGTTATGACCTGCATTGATGTGTCCCGATTCCGCAGCTCAAGAATTCGTTCGAGGCTTTTGTCCGTCGATCTATTATTGGTGAATATTAATTCGAATTTGTACACATGAGACAATGAAGCAATTACCTTAGTTAATCTCTTATAGAAAATAGGAATAGTATGCTCTTCATTATAGATTGGACACACAATGGAAATTAGCTTTTGTTTATTTGTTACCATCTCATTTCACGTTTAATTGACCCAAGAAGTTCTTCGATCCCTTCTTCGATCGTTAAATACGGCTCCCACCCAAAATATTTTTTTGCTTTCGTAATATCGGCCCAAAAGCCCCTGCTATGCATATCTTTATTTAGATTCAACAGGCTATCTGAAAATGTCGTCGAGTTGCAAATCTTTCTCTCTATAATCTCACATATTTTCACTATTTGGGTGGCTTGTCCGGAACCGAGATTGTAAATACCACCCTCGGGATCGCGCTCCAAAATAAGCCGGATTGCCCGTGATATATCTTTAACATGAACAAAATCGTTCGCGTTGAACGGGTTCTTTATTATCGGTGTTTCATTCTTTAGAAAGGCACTGATAATTGACGGTATAATTGAAGCATTCCTCTGCCCAGACCCAAAAACATAAAAACATCTCAGCCAATATAACTTTAATCCCTTTTCCAGACACCGTAAGGTAGCATATTGATTAATGGAATGTTTGGCCCATCCGATAAAGGAATCGAATTTTGCGGGGTCTGATTCCCTGCATTCACCAGAAGCATTGCCATATTCATAGCAGGAACCTGTAATAATATATTTCTTACAATTCGTGTTTTCAATAAGCATATCCAGCAAACTGACCGAGAGATTTAAATTGGAAAGTGACCTTTTTGCGGAAAAATCGGGAATACCATCCCACGCAAGATGAATGCAGGCATCTGGCGAAAAATTAATTATTTCTTTCTGAACTTCCGCTATATTCTCCAATGAACCGATAATATTGGTTACATTATCAGGCTTGAATCCCTGGCTACCCAGGTTGCGAAGAATCAGAGCCAGATTATGATTCCCTGCGATTGAGTCGACAACATGTCGGCCTATAAAACCATTTGCACCTGAAATTAATATATTCATAAGGAAAAATCGCCCGGATTAAACAGTGGAATGTTGCCGTCCCTTTCAGATATCACCTCTGGTTTAGTCGGCCATTTAAAATTAAAATATGGATCGTTGTATCTTACTCCCCCCTCAAAACCGGGGACATAAAATCCTGTGTGCAGATAGAGCATCCAGCTATTATTTTCAAGCGTAAGAAAGGCATTCGCACAGCCATCAGGTACGAAAAGACTCAGGCGATTATCTTCTGTAAGCTCTGTTGAGATCCATTTACAAAATGTTCTAGAAGTAGGCCTTAGATCCACCACAATATCGTAAACACCACCCTTTACACATGAAATCAATCTAGACTCCCCGTGTGGGGACTTTTGATAATGAAACCCTCTTAATGTCTTTTTTTTCAGGTTCTCTGAAATATTGCTCTGATTAATATCTGGAATTGGATAGAATGGATCAAATTCCCTTTTGCAAAAGTGCCGCCTCAGTAACCCGCGGTGATCCTTTGCCGGCTCAGGTTCAATTAAGTAGACATCGGGCAAGGCTTGCTTGATAAACTTCATGACTGAATTACTTTCGGTTCGAATGGAAATGATACAATGAAGTCACCACGGTAACCCTTTGAACGACAAAGATTTATAATTTCATGTCGAAAATTCCATGCGAGAATAAAAATAATATCGGGCTTTCTCCGCAAACCTCCCTCCATAGAAATAATCGGAATTGATGAGCCGGGGGTAAATTGCCCCTGCTTCATGGGATTATTATCTATCACAGCCTCAATATTCCCACTATTAAATTCACAATAATTTAAATATGTTGAGCTCCTTGCCGAAGCCCCGAATCCAATAACCCTTCTCCCATAATATTTATCGATTATTTCACGTGATAATCTCTTGTGCTCCACGCATCTTTCGGCAAACCTATTCCAGCTCTCATGGGAATTTACTTTGTTTGACTCTTCTTGCTCCATAAATTGCAACAGGCTCTTTGATTTATTCTTCCTTGTCGCCGACAGATATAAAACGTATCCTCCCCCACTTATGGGACTTGGATCAGCGTGGAACGGATATAAAGAATATTTCTCAAACAGGTAACAAATTGAATTGATTGAAAAATAATAAAGATGTTCGTGGTAAACTGAATCGTAATGCAACTCATTAAGTATAGTACCGGCATTGTGAAATTCGATTATAGCAACCCCATCATCCTGCAGGGCACACCTGATACCCTCCACTACGTCAAAAATCTGGCTTACATGCGGCAAAACATTTCGTGCCATTACTACTTTTGCTCTGCCACGTTTTTTTATAATCTCTTCAGAGACATTTTTGTTCCAAAAAGCCGTGATTGTTTCAATACCGTTCTGCAGGGCAGCAGTTTTCAGGTTTTCAGCTGGATCAACACCTAATACATTTGAAAAACCAAGCTCCTTAAACGGCACCAGAAATGTCCCGTCGTTCGAGGCCACTTCAATGACAAGCTCGTGGGATTGGAGATTTGTAATCTGAATAACCCTCTGCGCAAACTCCTTCGCGAATCTTTTCGTAGAAGCCGCGGTCCCTGTTACCCAGATATAGTCAGAGAAAAGAAGCTCCTTGTTTACCGTCTCTTTAAGCTGGACATGATTTGATTGCTTACAAAATGAGAGTGTAAGTGGAATTTTTTGTTCTACATCATCTCTATGTTTCTTGAGCGAATTTGCAAGAGGCTGTTCTCCATAATTTATGAGATCAACGATGGAATCCGCCCCACATATTCTGCACTTATTTATAGTATTATAGATTTTTCCGGGGCCGTTCATTGGTTACCTGACTGCCCCCCTCTTAAACTCCGCCCTCCAATAATTCAGTGTGTCTGAAAGAAGGGTTTCAAAATCTAATTTTGGTGACCAATTAGTTGCTTTCGTAAATTTTGATGCATCGCATGTTAGCTTTGGTACATTAGTCGGTCTGACAAAATCTGGATGAGTTTTGTAGGTAATTCCCTCAACGTTCGAAAAACCAATTAGCATTTCAAGGGCTTCCCTGAATGTATGAACATATTTCTCATCCTCAGAACCAATGAGATAGAGCTCTCCAACACTACAATGCTCAACTGCAAGCCAATAGGCATTAACCATATCCTTAACATGCGTAAAAGCCCGCAGATCATCAATATGACCGACTTTTATTACAGGTTCCTGTAAGCCGTTCTCAATTTTGGCAATCTGATATGCATAGGATGGAATACCAAACACCTTATCCCTTCTTGGACCCTCATGATTAAAAGCCCTGGTTCTAATTACATTTGACCCATACGATCTAAAATAGACATATCCAATAAAATCTTGAGCAATCTTTGAAACACAATAGGGATTAACCGGTTTTAGCCTTGAATCAGGATTTAAAGGAAGTTCCTCCTCTGTTACATCACCATAATCAGAAACGGATCCCGGTAGATGAATCCTGGGATTGATCCCACACTCCAGGCATGCTTCCAGAATATTTACAGTCATGTTGTAGTTTCCTGCCATAAAGAGGGTCGGGTGATTCCATGATTGACTCACAAAACTCTGGGCAGCGAGATGAAAAATAATATCTGGTTTAATTGCTCGTATCGTTTTCAAAACCGCTTTGGCATCCAAAAGATCGGTTGTAAACCATTCTATTTTATCCTCGATGTGCAAGACATTTTTTGTATTAGAAAGGTGGGAGCGCTTCACACCATAGAGACGTACATCATCTTTAGCCAAACATAGATCAGCAAGATGGGAACCGGCGAAGCCGTTTATACCTGTAATCAATACCTTTTTCATTTCGAACCTTTTTTATCGTGAATCACCTTATCTATGATAGTCAGTAACCAGACGGTATGGGTTAATTCAACGATATTATAAATTTTACTATCAACCCATAAATTGATATCACCCAATTTCTTTAAAGGATTATCAATATCAAAACCTGAAAGTGTAATTGTATTAAGCTCTAATTCCTTTGCTCTAAAAGCACCATTGATAATATTTGGAGACCTTCCACTACTACTAATTAGGACTACAAGATCATCCTTGTCGGCATAAGCCTCCAATCCACGGGCAACCCAATTCTCATACCCATAATCGTTTGCAAAACAGGTAATTAAATCGGCTTCATTGAAATTAATTGCTCTAATATTAGCCAATTTCGTCAAATCGACAGAGACATGACTGGCAATTGTGGCGCTACCACCATTACCAACGATTATTATTTTCTTATTATTCTTTCCTATGCCACTCACAAGGTTGCAGCATCTATCCAATTCGTGGATATTAGCACTGTTCACTTTTGAGTCCAACTCCTGAAAATACTCTTGATAAAATGATGTCATTGCGCTTCCAGCCTTTGTGATTTGATAATATGCAAAGCCTATATTGTAAAGTTTTAGGTTGTCCTATATTTAATCACTTATGGGTGCAAGACCAACACAAGCGGTAATTTTGGCTGGTGGTAGAGGGGAAAGGCTTAAACCTATTACCGATGATATCCCCAAGCCAATGATCCACTTTCATGGCAAACCTTTTCTCCAATACTTGATTGAACATCTTAAAGAGCAGGGTTTTAAGAAGGTTTTACTATTGTTGGGTTACCTACCAGAGCAAATCAAAGAGTATTTTGGAAATGGAGATTCATTTGGAATAAAAATAGACTATGTAACCTCAGAGACTGAAGACGAAACCGGAAAGAGACTGAAACTTGCAGCAGAGAAGTTAGATCCTTGTTTTCTATTAATGTACTGCGACAACTACTGGCCCATGCAATTTGATAAGATGTGGCAACAATTCCAAAACCAGTCTCCACTGGCACAAATTACAGTTTACAGTAATGATGATCACTACACAAAGAGCAATGTAATCCTTGATCAAAATAATTATGTTATAAAATATGATAAAAATAGAACCTCTGAAAACCTTAGTGGTGTAGATATCGGTTTTGCAATACTAAACAAGGAGGTTATTTCACTGATACCGGCTGAAAACATTAATTTCGAAAAGGTGGTTTATACACGACTCGTGGGAGAAAAAAAACTTACTTCATATCTGACACATCATAGATATTATAGTGTTGGTTCACACGAACGACTTAAAGAAACAGAGCGTTTCTTGAAAAACACCAGAAACATCTTCCTGGACAGGGACGGTGTATTAAACAAAAAGGCACCAAAAGCGGAGTACATCACATCTGTTAAAGATTTTGTCTGGCTCCCGGAGGCAAAAGAGGCATTGCTTTTATTAAAAGAAAACAATTTTAACATTATTATAGTTACTAACCAGGCAGGCGTAGCCAGGGGGAAGATGACCCATGCAGATTTGGACAGTATTCACGACTATATGACAAAAGAACTTTTGAACATTGGCGTAAGAATTGGCGCTATTTATTGCTGCACACATAACTGGGACGATGGATGCTTCTGCAGAAAACCAAAACCAGGGATGTTTTTCTACGCCCAGAAAGATTTTTGCCTTGATTTATCAAAAACATATTTAATTGGTGACGATGAAAGAGATCAAGAGGCTGGAGAACTGGCCGGCTGCAAAACTATCATTCTGAATAAGGATTTAAACCTACTTAAAGCTGTAAAAGATGTCGTATTACAATAAACCGATTACTTTTTCCGGTGTTCAAGCACTTTATAAGCATATTTCAAGAGCCGAATTAATTGATGATACTGAAACTTCACTGTTACTTATTGGTGGGTGTTCCCGCAGCGGCAAAAGCTCAATAGCCGGTGGGCTATCATATCTATTTTCAGTTAACGGTATTAATAATCTGGTAATCAGCCTTGATAACTGGCTTGTAAGTGTTGAAAAAAGAAAGATCGATTCCAGAGTTATTGACCGCTACAATTGTAATTCCATCGTTGATGCTTTGAGAAGCATGCTCAAAGGAGACACAATATATCCACCGATATATGACGTACATTCGCGACAAAGGATAGCTGAGAGGGGTAATACTCCTCTTGAAATCAAATCTGGTGTTGTAATAGCAGAGGGGGTGGTAGCGCTGGCACTCAAAGATCTATTTGATTTAGCAGCAATAAAAATTTATGTGAAAATTGATGATGATTTAAGACAAAAGCGTCTTGAACTCTTCTATAAGGAGAAGGGGCTCAATACAGATAAAATTCAAAGGGTTATATCGGAAAGGGAAAAGGAAGAGGTCCCCTTTATAAAAAACACAATAAAATACGCTAATTATATTATTGAAAATGGACAATCTTTATTAAATTAAATAGCATCGACCCTTTGTTAAATGCACAAGAGTGCCGGGAAGAGGAACCCGAACATGAATAGTGTCATAATATCAACCGTAAGCTGTAAAGAGAAGCTGTATGGAGTAACGTCCAATGAGTTTGCTGCAATTGCTCCAAATATTCCAATGGCCGTTTTGGCTTCACACCTTGAAAAAAATGATATCCCGGTACATATGATTGATGCCGATGCCGATGGCTACGATAATACAAGCCTTATCGAATATATTTTAAAAGAAAAACCTATTTATGTTTGCCTTATTGCCTCTGGTGCAAATCCATCCGCCTCTACTATGACAATGGTTGGCATTATCGATTTTTGTAATAGGTTCTATGAACATCCTGAAGCACGGGAGATTACAACAGTCATTTGGGGTGGACATCCATCGGTGCTTCCAGAGAGAACCCTACGCGAGACCAAGGCTGATTTTGTAATCAAGGGTGAGGGATATGAAACACTTACCGGACTTTATGAACATTATCGAGGTGTAAAGTCCCTCTCTGACATTAAGGGTCTTTGCTACTTCAAAGATGGTAAATATACAGAACATGAGGCGGCTAAGCTTGTTGATCTAAAGGATTTTCCGACCGTCAATTGGGATAGCGTTTTACCGTCAAAATACCGTGCGCATAATTGGCATTGCTTCGGTGACATAGAAAATAGATCACCATACGCAATTCTTTGGACAAGCTTTGGTTGTCCATATCCTTGTAACTTTTGCAGCATTAATAATGTATTTTTAAAAAGAACAATGAGATTCAGATCAATTGATAATGTCATCGCCGAGATTGATAAACTAGTTAATGAACATGGAGTAAAAAACATAAAGATTCTTGATGAGCTCTTTATCTTGAAACACCCACGGTTAGATGAATTTTGTGATAAACTGGGAAAAAGAAATTATGCCCTTAATATGTGGGCATTTGCCAGAATCGATACTGTATCACCAAGAATTCTTGAAAGATTAAAAAAGGTCGGTCTAAACTGGATAGCGTACGGAATAGAAACCGTTGATCCCAAGGTACTTCATTCCACTACTAAAAGATTTACTTATGAAACATTGGTTAAGGTTCTTGAATGGACACGCGACGCCGGAATCTACATTTGTGCCGATGTTATTTTTGGGCTCTGGGATGACAATTACGAAACCCTGAATGCCACACGCAATTTCCTCTATCAGGAAAACTTCGAATGGATAAATGTTTACCCCGGCTATGCTTATCCAGGCACACCTCTATATGACGAATATATCAATGAAAAGAGAATAGAAGAACCAAAGAGCTGGGAGGGCTATTCCCTGTATGGCTACAATGGAACAGCACTACCAACCAAATATCTGACATCAGCTGAGGTATTGCGGTACAGGGACGATGTTTTTAGTAAGTATTATCTCAGACCTGCATTTCTAAAGGACATGGAAGTGAAATTTGGATTGCAAACCAGAGAGCACATCGAAAGAATGGCAAAAACAAAGTTAAGTCGCAGCATTCTCGATGAGTAATCAGATGAAAACAACACTCTTTATTCCAACCTATAATGAGCTCGAGGGAGCAAAATTAATAATGCCCAGAATAAATAGGGAATGGGTTGATGAAATCATCGTTGTTGACGGCGGCTCAACAGATGGAACAATAGAATACTTTGAAGAAAGGGGTTTCAATGTAGTCCACCAAAAATCAAAGGGTGTTTGCGGGGCATATTGGGAATGTTTTGAGAAAGCCAGTGGTGATGTCATTATCCCGTTTAGTCCAGATAATAATTCCGTACCGGAGCTCATTCCACTTTTAATCACTGAAATGGAAAAGGGTAACGATATGGTTATTGCCTCGCGTTACCTCCCAGGCGCCAGGAGCGAAGACGACGACGTTGTAACAGCCTTCGGAAACTGGATTTTTACTAAAGCAGTAAATATATTATTTGGTGGGCAATACACCGATTCTCTCGTTATGTTTAGAGCATTCAGGAGAGATCTAATTGAATTAATTAGAAACGACTCTAAAAAGATTCCGATATTTGAATACTTATTGTGCATAAGATGTGCAAGACATAAAAAAAGGGTTACTGAAATACCTGGTGATGAACCAAAAAGGGTTGGGAGTGTTCGGAAAATGAAACCGCTCTATAACGGTTCTACTCTTCTGTGGGTTCTCTTCAAAGAGCTATTTATCAAGGCATGATGATGAAAAATCTCAGTATCCTTACCGTTGGCACAACTAGCGGTATAGGAGAATATATTTATAAAGAACTAGGCGGGCATTCCTTAACCAGAGCAACGCTCCCCGAAGAAATTGAAGAGCTGCAGGCACGTGGTGTCGATATTATAATTCATTGTGCACGCAACAGAAACAGGGTCGTTAATTCTGAAATTTTATACAACTATATTAATGATAATGTGTTTTTAACCAAACAGCTGATCAATATTCCACATAAAAAGTTTATTTATTTATCATCTATAGAAACATACCCCAAAAACAGCGAGAAACATTTTGAAACAGAAGTTATAGACGTAGATGCACTGAGTACGATTTATGGGATTACCAAGTTAATGTCAGAATCAATTATACTTCAATTTTGCAAGAATCATCTTATTATTAGGGCCGCAACGTTGCTGGGGAGGGAAATGAGAAAAAATAGCTTTATGCAGATTTTAGAAAATAAAAATTGCTCACTTACACTTTCACAAAATTCAACATTTAACTATGTACTCTACGCAGACATACTGGAATTTATAAAATATTCGATTAAATATGATTTAAATGGGATTTATAACGCTGCATGCTCCAAGAATATACGACTGTCCGATTTAGCTGAAATTTTGCAGGCTAAACCCAACTTTGGAACACACACTTATAGTGTTGGATTAATAGACAACACAAAGATTGCAGAATTAGTGCCGCACTTCAGGCGAACATCAAAAGAAAATATAGATCTCTATTTGAAAGAATTAAGATGAAGAAAAAGATACTGATTTGTGGGAGCACCGGTTTTATTGGGCGAAATATAGCTGAATCCTTGTCTCGGAATGTGCATTTTGAAATCTATGGCACATATTTTAAATCTGAACCATTAAAAATACCTAATATAAAAATGATCAAGGCAGATTTAACCTCAAAAAAGGAGGTCGATGCCGCGGTCCAGGATAAGGATATTATTATTCAGGCAGCTGCAACGACAACAGGCTCAAAAGATATTGTAACCCGACCTTATATTCATGTCACTGACAATGCAGTGATGAACTCGCTAATTTTTAGATCGGCATTTGAACATAATGTTGGGCACGTTCTTTTCTTCAGCTGTACCGTCTTTTACCCAACGAGCAATATTCCGATTAAGGAGTCAGATTTTGATCCCAGCCTGGAGATATTTCCCAGCTACTTTGGCGTTGGGTGGACCAAGATTTACATTGAAAAGATGTGTGAGTTTTATTCCCGTATAAGCAATACGAAATATACGGTAATGAGACACTCAAATGTTTACGGCCCACACGATAAATTTGACCTTGAAAAGTCACATGTCTTTGGTGCAACCATTACCAAGGTTATGCAGGCTAATGATGGTGATAAAATCATAATATGGGGAAGCGGAGAAGAGGAGCGGGATCTAATATATGTCGATGATTTAATTGACTTTGTTGAGCTGGCAATTGTCAGACAGGAGAGCAGGTTTGAAATCTGCAATGTTGGTTATGGTAAATCAATCTCCATAAATGAATTGGTAACAAAAAATATCCTCCATTCCGGTAAACAACTTCTGATAGATCATGACTTATCGAAACCCACGATAAAAACAAAATTGTGTCTTAATTTAGAAAAAGCAAACACTATTTTTGATTGGCAACCAAAAATTGCATTGGATGATGGAATCGACAAAACAATAGAATGGTATAGGAAGCACTACCATGTCTCTATATAAAAAATCCGTAACAACGGATGGATTTAAAAGATATCTACACCTCGCACTGATATTTTGTCTGGTCACGACCACATTTTTTATAATCAGATCTACTGAAGATCTTGTCTGGAATGACAGCCCTCAGACAGCAGAAAATACGTATGGCTTTAAGGATGATACGATAAAGCCTGGTGTCGCACCGGTTTGTCGAGATGAGGGGGCTTATGGTCTTCGTTGGGGGGCTCCAAAACTGTCAGAAACAATACTTACAAGATCTTTCTCCTGCCTGGAGTTTGGTGGCTATAGGCCGCTTGGCGCTGCCCTTGCGCTGACAGGGGTCTCAATGTTTACCGAAGCACACATCTCAGGAAAATCGAAGCAGTACCTCAAAACAATATGGATGCTTTTTATTGCCTCTTTATTTGGATTGCTGGCACTCTTTCTCTTCCTTATTGCACGCGAATATCTCCAGACAAACCTGGCGGCATACGTAATCCTACTACTATTCTTTTGTTCCCCGGCTGTAATAACAGGCGCCTGGGTCATATTTTCAGGCATCCAGGTTCTAGTCCCACTTTTTATCTGCATGGGACTCTGGTTTTACCGGAAGATGGAAGAATCTAAGCGACATCGCTGGCTTTGGGGAATTTGTCTAACATCGGTGCTCCTACTTGGGCCATGGATACGTGAGTTTATCGGTATCGTGACGATGCTCATAATACTTATGGAACTGTATAGGTATCGTCGTGTGACACCTGTTTTGGTCTTGGCTCTGCTCGGTTTATTGCATGCCATTTTCCCAACAGCATTGCCCCACCTTATTGTGCCTAAGTTACCACTAAGCCCAGTCTTTGAGCTGGGCTCTCTTGGCTCACAGATGGGGGCTTTTATCGACATAAAATCATTTCTTTGGAATTTGTATTCACAGGCGAAATGGGACGTAGGTAGGGTATTTCTTCTGCTCCTCCCCCCAACATTCTGGGTTCTGTCGGGTGTAGCCCTTATCTTCTCTCTAAGAAGGGATGCCAGGGCGCTCCCCGTGTTAATCGGACTTCTAGCATTTTTAAGATTGAAGCAACCGATGATATCCCTTGCTGTTGTTTGCAGTGGAATACTTTTATTTTTAATTGTTCGTAAATACTTCAAAGACCAAAAGATTCAGATTCGCCAATTGGGTTTTCTGGCTGTATGGTTTCTATTATCTTTTCTTCCATTCCTAAAGGTATTTTCTGCGCATGTTCATCTGGTCTATCCACTTGTACCAGCACTGATCATCATCGTAGCAGCAACTGAAAACTTCTGGATTGGCACTTTAAGCCGTACAACATGGAAAAGAGCGGTTCTTTTTCCTATTATTATCCTTTGCCTTCTCGATCAAATCCTCAACGTGTACGGAAGCTATGTGACTATTACATCGCTTTATTCGGGAATTCACTACATGGCTGACTGGTTTCGAACCAATACACCTCCTGGTACAATTGTTATTGCAAACGCATTACATGCTGAAGATATCCGTTACTATTCGAATGATCATATCTTACCATATTGGAGCGTTCGTGCTGGTGTCCCACCGGAGAGAACATTAGAGAAACCAATGGAGCTGGAAAATTTCCTCCGCAGGGAGATGAAAACCCATCGGATTGTCATGCTTAATATGGAGCAGGAATTTATACCATATAAAGGTAATTATCATGCACACAAATATATTACCCGCAAAAGTGTGAGTGTAGCCCCACTTGGGCATATACATTCCGTTATTGCCAGATTTCCATTCATTGATCCGATTAGAAATTTTATACCACGTGAGAAGATGTTGTTTTTGGGGACCTCTGATCTTGAGAATGACATCTACTTTGGTCACGATCGATTTAAGAGACCTTTTCTTAATGAGATTGCCGTTGACTACTATGCCTACACCGTACTTGACCCTAAAGTCTCTCCAGCTGCTGATTACCTGCCAGACAGTACATTTTGGAAACCCTGGTATCTGAAGTCCTATCAAGGTTTTCAATTGTACGGATATCAGGATAAATTCTTTGCAATCCCTGACAACCTACCATTGAACGAAACAGTCCTTAAAGCGGGCAGTGATAAAAGAGTCTTAGTCGGTCATTCCATTGATGATCTTGAAAAGAGAGTTGACCGACCGGTAACGCAATAGTAAGGATCAGAAGATGCGCCGCTCACGTTTTGATTCTATTAAAGAAAGCTTACCCTACGACGCCATGATAGTGGCGCTGTTGTTTATAAGTTTTTCTCCCTATTTATTCTTTGATTTTGGTTTTCACAACGATTTTGAGGTTTGGGCGTACAACAATAAATCGTGCTGTTCCGGGCACACAGAAACGGCGGTGTTGATTCAATTCGGACGTTTTCTCCAGGGGTTCTTGCAGAATATCTACATGTGGTTCTTTACCGACCTCAGAAGCCTGACCTTTGGAAGGGCATTCAGTATGGCATTTGCCGCAGCAAGTGCGATTTATATTTCCATCATTTCAAGAAAAAATGGGATGGGCAAGCTATCAAGCGCAGCCTTCGGCACCGCAATATTCTTGCTACCAACAGCTCAAATCAACATCGGCCGTACAGCCAACTTCATACCGGGTCTATTCGCCATAATTCCTACACTCTGCGCCATATCAATTTTTCCAGACTGGAAATCCCTTCGTAACCGGGAACACAAAACACAAATTAAGTTGATGGCATCCTTCCTCATTTTATTATCTGTACTTTTCATTTACCCTCCAACCGTAGGTTTTTTTCTGCTTCCAGCCCTTGTCACTATAATGTACAGCGGTGTTAAGAAGCGTGAAGTAAGGGCTCAGGTACTTTACTCTTTTGTTTTCTTTGGAATTGTCTGCTTTTCTTATTTTCTGCTCCACCGTTTTGTTGCAATGAATCTTTTCAATATTGTAAACCCACCATATGGCTCATTGTATCGGTTTGATATTTCAACAGCGATGCTGATCAATTTAAAGATATTCGTTCGCAACATTCTTCCAATGATGTTGAATTTATTCAATACTGTTCCTTCGTCTGTTGTTGCAGTAATCATTTTAATATTGATGGTTATTACGGTTGTGTTCGGTCTCTATAAAAAGTATCAAGCGTCTACATTAAGGTTAATATTAGCTGACTCCGTACTCTTTTTGTTCTTCTGGTTTCTTATTTTTTTTTCAATGAATGTTCCAGCGCTCGTCGCTGTCGGTCAACCACCATCTATTTATAGAGTATGGCATCCTGGTGCAGCAGCAATACTCCTTGTACTCTTTAGATCTATAGATTTTATTTCTATAGTTCCAATAAGAAGGTTTCTTATCGCAGGATTACTGGTTGTTGGGTGCATCTTTTCATTCAACACCAGCATGTACATGGCAACAACCCTCTCAAGGCAGTTTGAATATGCTGTTGAACAGGTTCGTACACAGTTCGCACCCGACAAGGAGTTTTATATTATAGTTGAGGTGCGCCCGAAGGCATTGCTCTTAGGACGCCAAAGATGGGGAGAGCTTAAATCACTATATATTCTATCCGGTGGGCATGTTGGCTACATCCTTAAAAAGTATTTTGGAATCATTGCTCATCCACGCGTCGAGAGTCTTGTTGCGGAACAGAAGGAGAATCTATTCTTTTTAGAGCCGGAATTGCACGAAAAATCGAACATACTAAAGCCCCCAATGTCGATGCGAGACGCACCAACCGTTAAATTGGTTGGCATAGCAACACATTCTGGATCTTCAGACCCTGCCTTCAGGCTTCAAAGGGCACTAGACCACATCTTCTATACATTCTGGGAGCTTGTCACAAAATTCCCACTCATACTGAATTTTAGTTTTAATGAAAGTAGGCACATTAAATGCTACGCGATTGAATCTGGCGAAGATAAGGCTAATTATCGAATGCCACAATCGTGGAGATTGCTTGGCTCCAAGAATAGCAGTAGTTGGACTCTACTGGACAGCAGGGATAATGAACATTGGCTCCCCAATGATTATGAACGTCGCATTTACCAGATATCCAAGAGCGACAAATTTAAAAATTATAAAATTGAATTTCTATCTGTAAATAATGATGGTGACATTTTCAGAATATATGAGATCTCTCTGTCAGAGGACAGTGATTGCGCCAACACTATTCCCTAGAAAGATACACTGAAATCTGTAACTCTACATAAATAATAATTTAGAAAATTATTTGTCCTCTATCTTGTCAAGCATTTTGCTTGCTGCAGCAAAGATAGAACGCATTCTTTGTTGTTCAGCTATTTGTTTGACAGCAATTAAACCTGCGCTGTCTACTTTTTCAAAATCAGAAGTGTAAGCATAAGTATAATAGCTTTTGTTGTTAGCATTAATTGTAGAGTCGGTTCCCAAAAACCATTTGCCATACTCTTTTATGCCGTTTGCTTCGATGTAGGCGTTTTCTTTATCGGCGGTCGGAGGCTCCCAAAAAGAGGTTCTTTTTACTTTACCGGCTTCGATCAAAGAATTGGCATGTATGATACCATCTGGATTCTTTTTTTCTGTTTTCTTTAGCAGGTCGACATTGCTTAACAAGGCCTCAAGAGCATCCAATGACTTAAATTTCATTATTTCATGCCATTATTTAATAGTTAATATGTAACGAGTTTCGGCTACAGAGCCCCCAATATCATCGATTTAGTTTTGTATTCAAGATATACCTCCGAATCTCCTTTAAAAAATCGATTAAACCTTACTTTTATATATTATTTCTTGACACTTATAGCCAGAGAAGATACCAAGATAAATAGTGCCCATAAAAAAAGATTACAACCTATGAAGATTCTCTTTGTTATATCTGGCGTTTATTTTCAAGAACCCATGGGTACCTTGCAACTCTCAGCTATAGCTAGGAAAAGAGGCCATAAAACCGATATGGCAGTAATCGGTTTGCATTCAGTTGTTGATGCAGTGAAAGCAATGCAACCAGATTTAATCGCATACAGCACAATGAGTGCTGATGAACGTATGTTCATAAAGCATGATAACGAAGTCAAAGAATATCTTCAATCATCCGGAAAAAATATTTTAAGAATAATGGGGGGGCCTCATCCTACATATTTCCAGAATGTCCTGAATACAATGGACCTCGATGCAATTTGTGTCGGAGAGGGTGAGCTTGCTTTCACGACTATTCTAGAGAGGGTTGAAAATAATGATGGCATTTCTGGAATTCCAAATGTTATGTGCAGAGGAGAGACCACTGTTGAGAAGCAAGTTGTAGATGATCTTGATTCATTACCTTTTGTTGATAGGGCTCTCTTCTATCGTGCACGTCCAACCCTTAGCCAAATTGCAATGCGGTCATTCTTAGCTGGCCGGGGATGTCCTTTCCAATGTTCTTATTGTTTCAACCATGCATACAATACTATGTTTAAGAAAGCAGGTAAGATCCATCGCAGGAGATCAGTTGACAATCTTATAGAAGAAATTAAATATGTAAAAAAGTATTTCCCACCATTGAGATTCGTAAAGTTTGCAGATGATGTATTTATTTTCAATAAAAGTCCGTGGCTCGAGGAGTTTGCTGAAAAGTACAGAAGAGAAATAAGCTTACCATTTTATTGCCTCATGCGATCTAATGTTCTTACTGAAGACGTTGCACAACTTTTATCGTATGCGGGATGTAAATCTATTGGCATGGCCCTCGAAGCTGGGAATCCAGATATCAGGAACATTGTTCTAAAGAGAAATTTATCAAATGAGGTAATTATGAAATCTTTTGAACTTGCAGCCAAATACAACATAACCACATATGGTGGAATAATCATAGGTGTTCCGGGATCGAAACTTGAGGATGATTTTCAAAGCGTTCTTTTTGCAAAGAAGGTTAAATTGACTGTACCAGTATTTAATATCTGTGCACCATACGCGGGAACAGACATAACCAAGTATGCTGTAGAAAATGGTTATCTTGATAAAGATTTTGACAGGTTTCCGAGCTGTTCAGAAAAATCTGTGTTTAACTGCTTTCCAGAGTACGAAAAAAAGGTTCATCAGAGACTGATTTATTTGGGCCCCTTATATTGCATAATTCCATTTTTTCCAGAACGGTTATTGAGAGTTCTGGCAAGATTTAGTCTGACAAGAATATATGCCATAGCATATTCAGTTGTAAGTTCATATGTAATGTCCCGTAAAATTGTTCCGACTGCAAATACCAAAAATCCAATAACATGGATAAAAGTACTTATGATCTATTTCCGGTATTGGTTCCAGGGCTTAAAAACAGAATTTAACCAAGAAGGATAGTATCCTGAAAAATTCAATAGAAGCAGAGACCATTACTAATATAAAGTCACCCTAGGGTCTGTAACTCTATATAAATAATAATTTACTGAAATCTCGTTTAAAAATGGTTTACCCGATCTCTCATGCCCGAGATAAACATCGTTTTCAAGATCTGGCGGACCCAAAAATAGTACGTTTCGCTTTGGGTAAAATATTTTTAATGGATCCAAATATGGAAATCTTCTTAAAACAGAGTGAATCTGTCCCAAGGAAGCAAGTTTTACGTTTTTGTTAATTACATACTGGTGAGCATGATAATGATACTTATGTGGAGCAAAATCCTGATCAATATTTAGCATATATATCTGCTTCGACTCGTAATTATTACTTAAAAACTTGGACAACGCTCTAGGATCAGGCAGCGTTCGTTCAGCTGGCACGCCGATTCCAACACTCCAATAAGGCATAATATGATTCTCTGAATAATATCTTATATCCTCGGCATGCAACGCGTTCGCGATTATTATTGATCCCCTGGGTATGTTATGTTGAAACCAATCCGCCAGATGCTGAATCCCACCATACATGGCGCTCACTGTTATATAGGCCCCATATGCGTTTAACATTTGATCTAACAACGCTATAAAAAAAAGTGGGATCAGTATGGTGCTTTTCCATGAAAATCGCCCAGAGAATGCCTTTTTAAATATTTTAATCCAAAATGTTTCAGTTAATAAACCGATTAATATAAGCGCCGGCATTAAGGAATATAAGAGATGCACGTGGACCGTGAACACCTTTAGAAAAGGTAGAAAAGAGAGCAAAAACCAAACCGAGAGAAATAATATATTGGAAATATTATTTGTAACTGTCTCCATCTCTTTTCTAAGGGTTGAAACAAGTGCAATACCCGATATAAGCAGCAGGAGCGGAGGTACGGTCAGCATTAATACTTTAACAACCCACCATTTCAGATGTAATATTTGCCAGATAATGGATGATGATTCTAGGCTTGCATGCAATTGCTCCGAAAGATAACCAAGCTTGAATACCATTGATAATGGGAGATTCGGTATAAAAATGCTCATTATGGCAGTTGGAAATAGTGCGTGAAGAAAACCAAAAACTGCCACGGTTATAATATGCGTTAGCCGCCGATGCTTCTGAAATTCAAGCAATATTATGAGTATCGGCACAATACCGGTAAATTCACGTACCCAGGGGGATACAATGAACGAGCAAAATAAACCTATTTGCCAAAGAAGCCTAAATCGTCCTGCTTCAGCCGTCTTAAAATATAACCAAATTCCGAGGCAAATTAATAATGGAACGGTTACCTGAATGCCACCTGAAAACATAATCCATGAGCCAGAAATCATTGGGGGTGAAAAAAAGAAAAGAAGCAGGATTATATACGCAGTAAGGTCTGTCTGAACAAACCTGCGGGCAATATTGAAAAGGAGTAGAGCAAGCAATCCGAATAACAACGCAACCAATATCATCCATATTTTTCCCAGATTATCCTTTGATGCCGGATTACTGAAAATCGATACAGCGACAAACGAAAGAGCCGCGCTTAGCGGTCTATACCCACCAAATTCAATACATGAAAATGCCCTTGCAAATATTGTTTTAATTAAATGTGGGGACCCCCAACGCAATCCCGAGGCACCGGAGGAGCGACAAAGCGGTGTTTTGGATTCATCATCACCAACCACCTGATTAAAATCATAGAGGTTCTCAGCAGTTTGTGGGCTATCATTCCAGACAAGTCCCACCGTCGATCTTAGCGCTAAAAAACCGGCTGCGACTACCAGAAAAACCACTACGGAACGCAGGAATCCTCTGTGCATATTTATGAACCCGTACGACTAACGGACACATTAATATCTCTATATAAAGAATCAAGGGAGGTGGAGGAAAACCATTTCTTATATAGATTCCTGTCGATGCTCTCAATAGATAAATCACCATACTCCTTTGGGGTCGCAAAATACCAGTAGAAATGCTTGGTAATATTAAATCCCCTGTAGTCCTTCTCTATTAAATGCATACCATAATCAAATGGTGGCATTAATGCACCACTTTCAATCTTCTTGTTTAGTTCCTTCATCTTTACGGGAATATTCTTGATGATATTCGCAATATTTCTATCCTTTATAATGAAGCCCCCTTTATCCGTTAAAGGATCATAAGTCAGATACCAGTGTGGTACTCCATAATAAATATTATCGTACTCATATATTTTATATGGACTAACCACCTTTGCTATCTTTAATTCAAGATATCTGTTTTTTCCATATTGCTTGTAATATTCCGCCCTTGTATAAAAATTCACCTTTCTATCCTTGATAATGAAGATATAATCTGGATTCCTTGAATCGATCATATTGTAAAAGAAGAGGTAAACACTTGGGATTCCGGCACCAGCCACCATTGGCGTATAATCCGAGTTTTTTATATCGAATGAGATTCTAAGCTTCTTATCGGTTTGATGATTGGCTATAAAACCCTCAATTTGCCCCGTTATATTCCTCAAATAAGACTGATATTGAAGAACACTCTTATTGATTTTAAAAACGATCAATGTACTCATAATGGTAACTACAAAGACGAAGGCGATAAAAGAATAAAATATGGATTTTTTTATTGTGTTAAATTTTGATACGTTTTGAAAATTGTAATAAATGGCCAGGGCGCTTAAAATCATAAAAAAGCCGAACCCCATGTAGTTATAATATGAATATTGTGCCAACTCCGAGTAATCAGGTCTTAGGTTCATTCTCCCTAGCACGGCTATAGAAAGGTAGGCACCGTAAATTAAAGAAACTAAAATAAATAGATACTTAAAGTATACATTATTATTTTTAAATGCCTTAATAACCCCACTAATAAGGAAATAGCACCACAAAAATATTAACAGATAAGATGGAATAGCCAAATAACTAAAGTGCAATAAATCTGGTTTGACGATATATACTTTACCAGCAGCATGTATATGCGTAGTCAACGGGAAAAAAGGAGTAAAAATCGTATAGCTTAATATGTGCCAGAGGTTTTTTGCGGTAGGGATGGAAAAAAAGGATTTTATCATGTTACCATAGCTATACGTGGTTTCGCCTGTCGGAATTCCAAATTCCTTCATGTAGCTAATGTTCTTAAGGTGCAGATTGTAATCGAAAGAATTAATTGCCCGGTATATGAAGAATATGGATGCAAAGGAAGCAAGAAGCAGAAGCCCACCCTTCTTGTTGCCGGACCTGAACAGAAAAGCTCCGACAATAAATCCTACTATCAAACAGACAAATTGACCAAATTCATACGTAAAGGCATTAATGAGGAATGCAATCCATGCATAAAGTAGATATTTTAATTTAAAATTCACCGGCTGTGAAATTAATTTTGTACAGAAGATTAGACCGATTAATAATAGCGCGAAGAAAAACAAATATCCCTTAAGGGATGCCCAGATAGCAAGCTCCACAATAGAAAAGTTTAGAATGAAAAAGGCGGTTATGAGTGGCAGCAAAAACCTTGTAGCACCCTTAGCATTTTGCAAACCTTTGTTGCCCTTATCGATCAGGTTAAACCACAAAAAGAGTAAATAATTTAGCAATATAAATATTGAGACATGTAAAAAGAAGCTAAGGATCTGCGGCCACATTGAACTTGAACCAAATAAATATTTTTCAATTGCAAGCCAGGTACTCTGTGCAGGCCTGAATAGAACTACATCGCCAGGCGCTATCAGGGATTGTCTTGCGTAGGAATATGATTTCTTGATCATCTCGGCTAAATCACTAGTACCCAGCGTGTGCATTAGAATATTCCAGTGATCACCTCGGGGAAGATGAAACAGTGAAGGAATATAGACAATAATCAGAACAATTACTGTTAATAGTGGATATAAATTATATAGGTTTATTTTATCTTGATGCTTCACGTTCATTATCTATCGCTAACTTGGATTTCAAATATGGTAGCTTCAACAATTCTCCAGCACCATCGGATGCACCTGCCCGCTGCAAGACCAGGAGACGTCTACCAACATTCTCCTGTATAATCATACGTACAGCAAACCTCGGAGCTTCTGTAGAATTCAGATATTTTAGTATTTCATCCTTGAATCTATACAACGGATAGGGGGCATTTCTATCATAATAATCTAAATATTCCGGAATAATAATTAGATCAGCATTTTCAAAATGCGCTACGATTTCTTCCCTTACATGCAATCTTTTTTCTTCAGTGTAACCTAGCGGAGCCCAGAGATCATTATAATATTTGCCTGAATAAATCTGGATCTCAGGTAAATTATTTTTCCTTCTGAAATAATTTATAATTTTAGGATTGTAATTGCTATACCATAAAATACTGACACCACCACTATGGACCATATCCCCCAGTTTGATAGAGAATGCCTCGACCTCAGAGGGTTTAAGACTCTCAGCCGTAACCTCAGGTGTTAATTTTCTAGATAATGTAGCACCGCAATAAATGATAAAAATCACACAGCCATATACTACTACATTTTTAATCTCTATGTTGAACCTCTGGACTGTGCTGATAATAATCGTCATTAGACAGAGTGAGAGCCCTATGCGCATAGGAGCATAAATCAACAGGCAATTGTGCAATGTTATAAGTGGATCTGTAAAAAGAAGTATGCTAATAAAATAGGTTGCAAAATAAATGAAGCCACCAATCACGGACAGAAAGGCAATATGATCTTTAGGAGGAAATGAAATTTTTCTGATATTGATTAAAAGGCTGCTTATAACCAGCAAATGCATCAAAATACTTAATCCAATTGTAGCAATTGAATTCTCAACCCGCCAAAAGAAGAATCCAGGAACATTTACAAGAAAAGGAAGGGCATCCCTTAAATTCCATGCATGCCTTTCAACAAAGTCCTTTTGGGCGCTATAATATAATTTAATGGGCGCATATTGCATATAGTAATAAATAAACCCCATTGCTGAAATGATTGTCGCAAACAGTATTAAATTGGTTGTTATCCTTCTATTACTATCTTTGGTGAACATTTTATAAATTAAGACAAGCAGAGGAATAAAAACCACCAAAAAAACAACTGGCGCAGAATTACCCCTTCCCCAAATGGATAATCCGATTGAAATAGCCGCTATGAGCATATTTTTATAACTTTTTGGCTCAATGCTAAAAATAATCGTGTTGGCCAGGGCAATGTGCAAAAACCCAAGAAACATGGCATCGAGCGCAAGAACAGGAATAGAGCTATGATCTAAAAATCCAAAATTAATAGGATAAATCCAGATAATAAGTGAAAAAAAGAGTGAAAATTTAAAACCTAATTTCAGATGCAAGCCTAATCGGTAAAATGAAGCTGACGCGATACCCCATGCGATAAAATTAATAACCGATATCGATACAGGTTCTTTTACAAGAATCGGTGAAAAAATGGCGACCATTAGATTTATTAACCAATAAAAATTGCTCTGTAACGCAAATAACAGACCATCAAGATAGTTATTGCGTGCGACATCTAAAATCCTGAAGAATCCCAAGGTATAGGAAAATGGGTCACCAGAAGGGAGGATTCTATTATTAAATTTTATATATGATGAGATTGTACCGATATAGAGAGCCATAACGTAGATTGGAATAATAAAATATCCTAGTTTTGCTTCGCGGAACCGCTCGATCACAATCCTGCCCCTCCGCTTATTTTTTAAGCCTTGTTTTTGCCATATCCATATACTAGTGTCGAATAGTCTTCATAAATAGATGGAGCTAGAGATTATTTCAATATTTCTACACAAAAAAATAAGTGAAAATATCCTCTTTTTGGTACTTTGGTGTGTGCTAATATTTTTAGTCTTTTTCAGCTATTACCCATCTCTATATCATGTGCCAAGAGGGGATCAGATCACATATCTTATCAATAATTTAGACAATCATAATTTTAAAGAGATTCTGTCCAACTCCTATTCATATACAAGATCGAGACAAATAGACGGGGGCGACTATAAGTTATTCAGACCTGTTCTACATTCAATTTTGGCCTTCCACAAATACTTTTTTGAAACCAATTTTTTTATTCAGCAGCTATGCGGTATTTTATTACATATCCTGGTCATTTTTCTGCTGTGGATCATTTCTATTCGACTTTTAAATATTATCCGACCTCATAGCGAAGCAATCTCGTTGACAGAGATTCCTTCGGTCGCGCAGCCTGTCCTGAGCGAACGCGAAGGGCTCCCTCGGAATGACGACCTTCGTCATTGCGAGCGAAAAAAGCCTTCAGCCCCCAGGCGAAGCCGTCGGGGGGAAGCAATCTCGGGATTGCTTCGTCGGACCTTTGGTCCTCCTCGCAATGACGTAATACTCGGGATGACGTGGTTAAAATTAATTATTTTTTCCTTGCTGGCATTTGTAGCGCTAAATCCCGTGTTAATCGAGCAGGTAATCTGGACACATATCCAGGGATATCTATTGTTTGTCATTTTAATGCTTTCATCTTTCTACTTTTTATTAAAAATTGATGATAACCCAAAGAAATATATCTTTTTTATCTGGTCTTTACTTTTTATTGCCTCATTTACATATGAGCTTGGGTTATTGATGACTTTACTTTTTGGATCCTATCTGTTTTTCAGTTTTAGGAAAACAAACTTAAAGCTTGGCATATCGATTTTCTTACTATTTTCTTCAATACCGATTATCTATCACATAATAAATTGGTTCGATTTAAATAGGCACCTTGAGGGGCCACTGCAATATTATAATTGGAAAGAGATTTTTTTAACCGGCCCAATAATGAAGACAATTTCAAATGCTATCGTTTTACTGGGCTACACAACCCTCCATCCATTGATACCAAGCCTGGCCAGATACTCGTTCGGAAGCAGGCTGGTCATAGGAGATCTGCGGGGAGAGGGTTTTAATTTTTATACCATCCTCTCAATTATAATGGTTGCCTACCTGCTCTTTATTGTAATTACCAGGGCTAAACCCCTTTTAAAGTCCGCGAGTAGAAGCTTAATTTCATTGCTCGTTGTATTATTGATAACGTATTGCGGGTATCTTGGTATCATCATCTTTGGCAGGTTAAATTCCAATATTCATTCATCCCTCCTAACATCCAGTTCATACTATGCTTACATGGGTTTTATATTATTCTTTTTACTAATTATGCCGTTTTTATTGATTGGCTTCTCTAAATTAAAACAGTGGATGGTTGTATCTCTTATTATTATGCTCTGGATGATCAATTTTGATGATTCCATAACGCTCTTTAAATTAAACAGTGGTATAAGAACCACCCAAAGCAATCTATACTCCATTGTTGCCGGCACCAGGGATTTTATTAACGATCACTCACCAACCACCTCAATTCATTTCGATCTGGAAAATTCAGATCCTGTTTACTCTTTTCACGGTGTGCCATTCACGACATTAATCTTCAGAAGATATGAAAATAGCCAAAACCCGGACTATATTGCTGTGATTAAAGATGGGCATGTTATATTTAATAAAACAGAACAATATACGATCAACAATCTCGGATATATCATAGGACCACAATTAATAAAGGTTGGGCCAGTATTTAATACATATTGTTACAACAATGAATATTACGCCCTACACCACCTCGAGGGATTTTATTCATATAATCGCAGTGATTATCAGACTCTTCTAAAAGCATCATCTCTTTCGGAAATTAATGAGAAGGTTTATGATCATACACATTTAAAATTTGACCAGTTATCCCTGCATGGGCATGAACCAATATATATGTATGATAAAAATTACAAAGGATATCAACTAATTAGAGCGTTTGGCCTCTTTTACGCAATCCCTTCTGATGCCGGGCCCTTGGATCTATTTAAAATTGACAACAAAATATCTAAAAAGCATTATTCTTCTTACTTTATTAACAAGAGTATAGAGGATCTGAAAAATACCATAAATTCAAAAGGATCATAATAAGATCATGGAAAGCAATACCCCCCACATAAACATTAAAAAATTTCAGATATTTTCCTTTTTATCAATAGTGCTTTTAATCGCAATTTTTTATTACCC
>MGRR01000029.1:27856-34570 GCA_001798265.1 Deltaproteobacteria bacterium RIFCSPHIGHO2_12_FULL_43_9 | reverse complement strand
GCATTGATATTGTTAATGTTTATTAGTTATTTCAGGTACTCTTATTTTCATGGGTTTTGCCCCCAAAATCCAGTGGGGGAAACCCCGTGAGAGTTCAATTCTCTCCTCCGACACACCAATAATTAATTATTCCATGTGGTATCCGATAAGGGCTTATATAAAGGGGGGAAATCTAAAATGGCCAATACCGTACTTAGACCTAAAAGACGAACTGAATTAACACCGGATGTAATTGTGACATCACTGTTTGGTTTTAGAGACCGGGCTCACAAATTTCATCTCAATACAATGGTTATCGGAGCTGGATCATACGCTCAGCACAAGGCCCTGGATACGTTGTATAAAGGCATACAGGATCTGCAGGATGACATTCTCGAGCAGATGATGGGTTATCTGAATGGTCCCATCAATGATGCTGGTTCAATTGATCTTCCGAATTATCAGGGAACATCGGAAGCTATTGCCTTATGTGACGAAATAATGAGTTTCTCTACGCAGCTTATAGAATACGCGTCCGCGAACAATATGCCCAATATAGAGAATCTGGCACAGGAGCTATCAGGACTAGGCGCGCATGCTAAATATTTCCTGATGTTTAAATAGAATATATTATTAAGTTGTAACTATTCAGCTGTCATTCCCGCGAAAGCGGGAATCCAGATCCCGGTTTTCACCGGGATGACATTAATCATAGATCCCTGCTTTCGCAGGGATGACACATTTGCTGAATAGTTACATTAAGTTTTGAATAACGAAACAACTTTACATAAAACTGCTACCAGAGAATATACCTTTTAAGACAATCTTGTAATGCCCCGCAGGACTCTTTTCATTAAACCTATGATAATGTAGTATTTTCTACAACAAACAACAAACGTAAGGGAGCCGCAATGTTCAGAACCAGTTCTTTCGTTTTACTTCTCTTATTATCAGCAAATGTTTATGCCCATACCATTCCAGGCGCACCACACGCGCATCCACATGGTTCAGCGGGGTATTTAGCCCCGATTATTTTAGGAGCCTGTTTTGTCGTTGGCTTAGGGGCTTACGCGTTCCTGAAATTAAAGAGGATATTTAATAAGTAAGGAAGTAAATCTTGCTCAAAATTCCAAAGGCGGTCTGGTTCCTAGGAGCGGCGAGCCTTCTTACGGACCTGGCCGGTGATGCGATATATCCCCTGCTTCCCATTTTCCTGACTGAGGTTATCGGTGCAAGCGTATTGTTTGTCGGAACCTTTGAGGGGGTCGCAGAATCGAGCGCGAGTTTATCAAAATATTTTGCCGGCTATATCAGTGACAAGGTAAGAAGGCGAAGCCCGTTCGTACTCTTTGGATATGGACTATCCAATCTGATCCGCCCCTTAATAGGATTAATCACGCTGCCATGGCAGGCACTGGTTCTCAGGTTTATTGACCGGGTTGGAAAGGGTGTCCGTGGCGCCCCAAGGGACGCGTGGCTCGCGACTTACACAACATCAAAAACACGCGGATGGATTTTCGGTTTTCATAGGGGCATGGATAATATGGGGGCGATTCTCGGCCCTCTGTTAGCAGCCCTCTTCCTCTCCCTCTACCCGGGCGCTTTTCGCCCACTATTTATTTTAACAATCATCCCCGGATTACTCTCAGTTGTTGCAATCCTGGCAGCCACTAAAACACCGAAAGGGGTTGCTGAGACAATAGCCGGGCCTGAACTGGTAAAAACAAAAGTGGCCACAAGGTTGCCAAAGCATTTCCTCTTTTATCTCTCTATTCTCGGAATCTTCACGCTTGCTACCTCCAGCGATGCCTTTATTTTGTTAAAGCTTAAAAACTCCGGCATCCCGGTCAGCTTAATTCCACTTCTGTGGGCCGCACTGCATGTTGTAAAAACCACTACCTCTCTCCTTGGAGGAAGACTATCTGATATTTTTGGCAGAAAGTTTTCAATAATTTCCGGCTGGATTCTCTATTCAATTGTTTATCTTGTGTTTGCCTTCACATCGAGCCCAGCGCTTTTAATCCCTGTTTTTATCACTTACGGACTCTTTTATGGACTAACCGAGGGACCTGAAAGGGCCTTTGTCGCGGATTTAATAGAACCACACACGCATGGAACAGCCTTCGGGCTTTATCATTTAGTCACGGGAATTCTGGCATTTCCCGCCAGTTTTCTTTTCGGCTGGATTTGGGAGAACTATGGCGCGGGCAACGCGTTTCTGATCGACTCAATAATCGCGGCAGTAGCCGTATTGTTTCTTTGCTTTCTTAAGGTGCCAAGACTTAGAGATTCGTCTGTCATTCCCGCGAAAGCGGGAATCTAGATCCCGGCTTCCGCCGGGATGACAAAAGAGATTGCTTCGTCGCGCTTAGCGCTCCTCGCAATGACGGAAGAGATCCCCGTTTTCACGGGCATGACGTTACCCTGCCTTGTAGATTCCCTGCCAGGCATCTTCCGGTGGGGATTTCCTAAATGCTTCTGCGCGTTGTATGAAAAGTTTTGAGGGGTTGTCATCTGGTTTTATTTTCAGGCAGAGGTTAAATGCCAGAATCGCGTCATCCCATTTTCTCTGGCGATATTTATTTAATCCATCATTAAATCTTTCCGCCAGCTCTTTTTCCTTCTCTTCGCCATGTCCGATAGAAAGTAATTCAAAAATTCTCGAAGGTTTCTCTTTTCCCCTGACCCGGATCAAGTCAAGCTCTCTGCAGAACGCCTTTCCTTTCACTAAATTATATGTCTCTTCACTCAGGATAATATTTGTTCCGTATACCTTATTGGACTTTTCCAGTCTCGCACCAAGGTTCACATTGTCGCCCACAACCGTGTAATCAAACACCTCCTGCGAACCCATGTTGCCTACTATCATCTCTCCGGTATGAACCCCAACTCCACAGTTAATGGTATCAACCGGCCACCTTTCTCTGATTAGGGGAAGTTTATGGATCATATCAAGCGCTGCTTCACACGCGTGGATTGGGTGTTCCGGATCATCGACGGGGGCGCCAAAAATTGCCATTAGGGCATCACCCATATACTTATCAAGCAACCCCTGATGTTTAAAAACAGCCTGGGTCATCTCGCTCATGTAGTCATTTATAAATCTTGTCAACTCTTTTGGGGGAAGCTTCTCGGAAAGAGGAGTAAAATTCCGGATGTCGGAGAACAAAACGGTCAAAACCTTTTTATCTCCACCAAGGGCTAGACGTTCCGGGGATTCCATAATTTTATCGACAACTGCCGGGGAAACATAGTGCCTGAATGCGTGCCTGACAAATCTCGACTCCCTCTCTTCAATAAAGAATCTGTATGCTGTGACAATGAGGTAGGTTGAAGCCAGTTGAACCAATGGAATTGTTTCCTGAAAGAGCAAATTTTTCGAGAAGAGAAAAAAGGTGTCTCCCAGAAACGATGCGGCCATCATGATAAGTGTTGAAAGCATTGCCCAGAGTGGATTTAGCCGCGTGAGTGTGAAGAGCATCAATCCACCAAGAACGAAAATTAAAATCAGCTCATAAACCCAGCTGTTTTTAACCGGCGCCAGATAGGTTTTATTAACTATATTATCCGCGATATTCGCGTGAATCTGCACACCGGGTGTAAATGACGAATAGGGTGTTTTGAAGGTCTCTTTGGTAATAACCGGGGAGGTCACTCCAACCCATACAACCTTATTTTCAATAAGCTTTTTATCGATGTCTCCATACGCAACATCATAAAAGCTTAAAATCGGATAGGTGGGGTTTCTTTTCAGGAAATTTATATTTATTAAACCGAATCTGTCGACAGGAATGCCTTGATTCCCAAGCTTAAGATTCTTTACGCCACGCCTATCAAACTCAAGAGAGATATCCTCACCCTTGACTACCGAGGCAAGCTGAAACGCGATGGAAGGATAGAAGTGTAAATTTCTCTGTATCACCAAAAGCGTCCTTCTTATCGCGCCATCCCTATCGGCAATAAGCTCAACGAATCCCTGTTTTGGAACCGCAGCCGCTATAATAGGAATGCTCGTTCTTAATGCCTCTGTGTGGGGTAGGGTTGCCTCCTGCACCTCCTGAAAAAGCACCCCCTTGATCTCACTGGTATCCAATATCCTGTATAGATCCCCCTCACCAACCTTAACCTTCTTAGCCTCTTCCGGGTCGTAAATGTTATAAAATCCACCAACAAGATTTGGTACTTTGCTAATTGCCTCAGCAAGGAAGCGGTCAATCTGAAGCTCTGATGACATGCTACTGGCAAAGTTCTCATATTCAGGGTTATCCCCTCTGGCGTAAAATTGGTAATATTTCTCCTCTAATTTCTGAAACAGGGAATATGCCTGCTCCGCGGTCTTATCCGGATCGGCAAATGTCAGGTCCATTCCAACTGCTTTTGGTTTATACTCCGCAAGCCTTAAAAAGAGGTCCTTATAAACAGACCTTGGCCAGGGATGGCGCCCAAGCCTCGCAAGGCTCCTTTCATCTATTCCAATGATTACCTGATCCGGCCAGACAGGCTGAGAGCCGCGAACCTTGAATTTCAGATCCAGCAGATTGTTTTCCAGATTCCTGAAGACCGGAAGTGAAATCCCCTTTATGTCCTGAAGAATAAAAAGGAGCGCAAAGACGGCAGACAATAAAATAATGAGCAAGCTTGAGAAGCGTATCTTCACATATTGAATTGTACAGAATGGAGCCCTAACTGTCACCCCTGCCTCAGGGTGAAAAATAGAACCTTAATTAGGGTGTGACATTCGGTTGTATGGCTTCATTTCGCGTAGCCGGAGCTACCCTACCCCCTCCCGCGGTCATTGTACTTGAACCGGGGATATAACTTGATGTGTTTAAGGCTTTTGAAGGAGGAACCTCAACATTCACATTTCCACTGCCCGGTACAAACGTGTAGTCTCTATCCTCACCGCCAGCATAAGGACTTGTTGGGGCTGACACGGCAGGGGGCATTTTTGCTTCCACAGGCAGTAGCCCATCCCCCTTTTTCTCTGGTTTGTCCGTTGTAAACGAAACAAGGGCAACCGTTTCGACAGAAGCCATGTCTTGTTTTTGAATCCCCGCCACCTCTCTGGCGCGATCAAGAAAGCTGATTGATTTTCTACACTCTTCACCATCGCTGAGTGAAACCGCGGAGACTATCCCCCTCGCCTCATTATATGAGCATCTTGTCCCGCAGGTTGTAGATGAGATTCTGAGGTATGATGATTCACCACTTACCTTCTTAATGACCTTTAACCAAACCTCGGAATTTGGACCGAGATCTAAATAGGCTCCGGGTTTTAATTCGGAATCTCTAACGCTGCTTCCCGCAAGGCTGCGCCCATTGTCATTCAGCGTCACACTCCCACGAACCTTTTCAATTTTGATATTGCTATCACCGACATCGAATTCCGCAGCAAAGAGAGAATATGAAACGAGACAAAAACCAAGTATGGCTATAACAAACGATACCCCTTTAAACATACCCAACCCACTTTCTACGGGGTCAGACCCCCTTTTACATAAAGGGGTCTGACCCCTTTTCTTCTGTAATAAGGCATTGAAAAAACGGACCACTTCGGCAAAAGAAATAAACTTAACAAATTACTTTAATATTTCTTCTTATTATAAGGTAATCACAGGAAAAACAGAAGATAATTCTGGCTCTAGAGCGTGCGTATTATTAGACACATTGTGAAATTATGAATACGGTATTTATGGTATGTTACCGCCGCCACCCGCATTACCACCACTACCGGTTGCCCCTGACCCCAGCGGGGCTACTGTGCTCGAACCAGGAACGTAGGATTGGCTGCCGAGATTTTGGTTAAGAATATCGGTCGTACTTCTTGTCTCTATATTCAACGACTCTTTTGGAGATGGAATTTTAGAGATTGTTCCATCTGTTTTCAATTCGCTTTTGGGGGGCTCTTCTCCAGCACCTGCTCTCCCCTCCCTCTGCTGCCCCATTCCAATGCCTTCCTTAGTGCCTGAAAGAAGTTTACCTACCCTATCCTCCCTTCCTTCTCCCGGAGAAGTTGGTGCAGTAACTAACGGGGGCATTTCATATGGCACTTCATATTGAGGTGGTTGTGGAGAACCACCGCCTGGGCCCCGTCCAACCTCCAACGGAGTTTCACCCTCTTGTCTGCTATCAATTTTACCAGAAACAAATGAAACCATCGAGGATGTTTGAGCCTGGGAAAAATTCTGTTTTGGAAGACCCGCGATATCTTTTGCGCGATCGTGGAAGCTTTGCGTTTTTTCACACTCCGCACCGCTACTGAACGCTGATGTCGAAACAACCCCTGTGGAGAAATTATATTTACAGATGGTTCCGCATGATGTTGTAGAGAGCCTTAAGAAGGATGACTTCCCATCCCTCTCTTCCACAACCTTTAACCAGACCTCTGATTTTGGGCCGATATATAAAGAAGCACCCTGCTTAAGAGGGGAATTAACCAAACTAATTCCTTTAATCTGCGCTCCCCTTTCGGTAAGTGTCGCCTCGCCATTGATTTTCGCGACTGTAAGGGTGCTTTTGCCAACATTGAAACCGGCAGCAAAACCGAGTACCGGCGCCACAAGGAACGCGATAAAAGCGGATATAATCGAAGCCCTGACCATAAATCCCCCCATTGGATCTGGAGAACCTGGATGGTTCATAAAGATATTCTGAGCTCGAACATGAGGCACAACGAGTTGAGAATTGTTAAGATCCTGCTTTAGCTACTTGCTACTATTATACCGAATTTACGCC
>MGRR01000029.1:24315-27828 GCA_001798265.1 Deltaproteobacteria bacterium RIFCSPHIGHO2_12_FULL_43_9 | reverse complement strand
CGGCTCAGGATGACGAATGGTCACCCCAGGATGACGACAGCAAGGTTCCACTAAATTAGGGAAAGACCTAGCAGTCGGTACTGAAAGGAGGGCAAGCCTTCGTAGCGCCGGGTGCCGCTGGCGGAGTAATATTTGTTGAACCAGGGATGTAAGCCTTAGTGTTAGGGGCCTGATTGAGAATGTCACTATTACTTATTGTTTCGCTTTTTAACGATGCTTTGGGATCTGTATCTGTATACAATTTTGATCCTACCACTGTTGCCGGTTGTGACACATCCCTCTTAGTGAGACTAACACTCGCGCCACCCCTCTTTTCCTTTTCACCCTGCTGCTGTTGCCCTTCACCTTCTTCTTGAGGTTCCGCAGGGGGTTCCGCCACTCCAGGCTCTTCCTCCATCACACCTGGAAGACCTGGTACGAAAACCAGAGGGGGCATTACATACTCTGGAGTAGACGCCTGTGGAGTAGTCACCCTTTCCCCACTCTCACCCTTTGTTTCAACCCCGCCAGAATCTGATCTTCGTTCCACAACAGCACTGGAGGCAAATGAAACCATCGAGGATGTTTGAGCCTGGGAGAAATTCTGTTTTGGAAGACCGGCAATATCCTTTGCGCGATCGTGAAAACTTTGCGCTCTTTCACACTCTGCGCCGCTGCTAAACGCTGACGTCGAAACAACCCCGGCAGACTTATCATATTTACAGATGGTTCCGCACGTGTTTGTGGAAAGCCTTAAGAAGGATTGCTTCCCTCCCTTCTCTTCCACAACCTTTAACCAAACCTCTGATTTTGGACCGATATATAAAGAAGCGCCTGGCTCCAGTGAAGAATTAATCAAACCAGATCCCTTGGTCTGCCGCCCCATGGAACTAAGCGTTGCCTCACCATTGATTTTTGCGATTGTGAGAGTGCTTTTTCCAACATTGAAATCGGCGGCAAAACCCACCGCCGGCGCTATAAGGAGCGCAATGAAAGAAGCGAAGATTGAAAGCCTTCTCATAAACCTCCCTTTTCAATCGAGGCTAACCTGGAAGGTCATCGAAGATATTCTGATCTTGAACGCGAGGCACAACGAGTCAAGGAATGATAAGATTCTACTTTAACTATTTCTTATTATTATACCGGATTTACCCTAGAACAGGAATGAAATCCCACCCTCATAGACCTCTTTATCGTACTCAAATTGGGTCTGTTCGTCCGAATTATTGTGCATCCAGTTGATGCTGGTGTAGAGGCTCACGGTTTGCGTGAAGTTGTAAAAAACATTCCACAGTAAGTCGTAGGTGAATTCTTCTCTCCGTGGAAGTGGTGAATATTGGGGGTAGTCGCCAAACTGGAATTTTCCCCTGAAGAAGAGCTGAATTGCATCAAAATATAAGGGGGTAAGAAGGGATGTATTGACCTGATTATAATTGGCTATGAAGTTTGTCCCCTTTCTCTGGGCGCGATGATACTCATACCCCCCGGTCAGCCTCCATGGCCTTCTTCCAAGAAGAATCGTTCCCTCTAATCCGAGATATAAATCAACACCACTCAATCTATCAGCCGGGGTTGGATTATCGTCCCTGAAGGTTATCCCCTGAACAGTGCCGTAAACCCTTGAGGCGAGCCTCTCCGTCCAGAATACAAACCAGGATGGAATAAATGAATATTGCTGATAAAAGAGCTGCAAACCATCAGAGTTGAAGAATGGAAGATCGATCCTGAATTCAGTATCAATTCTCTGTAGATATTTCGCGCTCTGAAACGGGAAGAGGAATTTAAACAGGGTTGAGTTATTCAAAAGATCGGTCACCTCAAGGTCTCGATCCTGATGATAGATGTAATAGAGAAAATCTCCGAATTGAAAGGCAACCTTTTCAGACAATGCCTCCTGATAAAAAGGGGCAAATAAAATGGTATACGCCATAGTCTGTTGACTTATGGTCGAAGCCCCTGGCCCTACACTTGGCAAAAACTGCGCGTTTGTATCAAACAGCGCTGTCGGTCTTAACAGAAAGGTCCATTTTTTCGCCTCCGCAGGAACAGGAACCTTCTTTCCAAGGAAAATGGCTATCTGTCGCCTTAAGGCATCTGGCAGAAATTCACTATCCTCAATTGCCTCAAAAAGAACATTGCTCTCATCCACCCTCCCACCCTCACGCGCGGCATAGGCATAGCTATATATCAGGAATACCCTCTCGCTGGTGGGTTGTGCCTTCCAGAATGTGCTATTCTGGTACGACTCTTTTAAAACATCGTACGCCTGTTGCCACTTCTGCTGGTCTAAATATACGTTTCCGAGGTTGTATTGGTATCTTGGTTTTTGCGATGGCGGGGCCCTGCGAATAGCCTCTTTTAAATAGTACTCAGAATCCTCGTATTCCCTCCTCTCCCTCTTTATCAAACCTAAAAGATTCAGTGTTTCCGGGTCTCTGACGCCGGTGAACTCTATCTGCAGCTTCAGAAACTGCTCCGCCTCACTGAGATTCTTCACTTGATAGTTCACGTATCCCAAAAGATAGAGAACCTGGGATTGGGTTGTTTTACTGGAGGCATACCAAAGCCTTGAATCTGAAAGAAAGGATACAAGCACATCCCTGGCTTCATCGTACTTACCCTGGTTTATAAGATCGATCGCTTTTGATACCTGATAAATGGTCTTTTGATAATCGGGAGAAAGCACTATCCCTTCCTCTGTTGGCCTTAATGCCTCCCCTTCTTTGGCCTTTTCTTTGGGAAAGATATCCTTTGGCTCTGCTCTGCGCTGAATCTCCAGCATCTCCTGGACCCGCTCCCCGATCTCTTCCTGTCTGTACTGTTCCAGTTGTTGTTGGGCAAAGAGAGGGCTATTGATTGTAAGGGATAGCAGTAGTGATGAAACAAGCAGCGGTGTTTTTTTCATGTCTTCGTTATTATTATACATTATTATGTCTTTTTAAATGATATTTTTCCCAATGCCTCCTGCGGGCGCCCACACCAGATTATTGGAAGCCATGGAACAGATACTATTAAAAACGTGCTCACAAAAGAGACAAACAAACCGTAAAAAATTATCACACACAGTGTTAAGATTATCCCGACAATAAAACCGTTATTCTCCCAGAGGAGTACCATTCGCGCTGAGGGGTAGTAGGCGCTAAAGACACGGACAAATCTCATACCCCATGCCCCGGAAAACATGGCGCTTACAATAGCCAGAAAATTTACGATGTTGTTTGGCACGTCTATCAGGAGAGAGACGCAAAAGATCAGGTATGAGAGTGATGCCGCAGCTACCCAGCGGGAATATCTGATGTCTGGCGTTATTAATCCCAGCATCATCCCAAAGAGCCAGGCGCCAAAAAGTATGAGATAAACGCTTACGGTGGAGGCAAAACGGATGTTAAGGGTATAGATTAAACCAAACTGGATAAAGGCCAGGGTAAAACCGACCGCGAATGCCACCAACACTAATCGAATAGTTTTTTCCATCCACTTCTCCATAGAATTCTGTAATTCCACTCATTAATTGGATTGGCCCCATGGCTCAGG
>MGRR01000029.1:17438-24274 GCA_001798265.1 Deltaproteobacteria bacterium RIFCSPHIGHO2_12_FULL_43_9 | reverse complement strand
CCCCGCGATAGCGAAACCGTTTCCTGAAGGCCTGTGATTGAATACGGCAACTGAATCGAAAACATTTCTTAAACCAGTTATAACCTCATACGAACTTTTGCTCTTTTCAGAAAAGGGCTCAGGCAGGTATGTTACATACACACCATCAAAATTCAGGTGTTTTCTGGCAAGCTGAAAGAAATTTTCGGAGAATATTCTGACCGACTGAAGATAAAATGGTCCTGTAACGTTATTGATAACGACATCAAAGGTCCTGTCGGTTTGAAGTAAATAGTGATAAGCATCGTCTATAACAACCTCCCACCCTTTCTCTTTAATCAGGTCCGGACGCGTCCATTTCAGAAACTCGCGGACAACATCTTTATCTACCTCTACAGAAACCACATGCTTGAAGACGGGAAGAAGCACTGGAACAATGGTGCTGATTCCGGAACCGGCGATCATAACGTCATTATGGGGAACATTGGGGAGATAAATGGCCAATTCAGCCAATGTTTTATTTAAAAGGTCCTCAGGTTCTCTTCCGACCTGGCGCCATCCATCGAGGTAAAAAAATCTCTTTCTTATGCTGTCGATATTTCCCTCAATGATATCTATTTTCTGATACTCGCTATATTGGCTTGTTAGAACGCGTGCGCTATATATTCCCTCTTTTATCTCAAAGTATTTTCTGTTGGCCGGCTCACGCAGGTTTATTGAAAAAATTGCCACCGCCACCAAAGATGGAATTAAAAATATAAGATTCCTTTTACGCCCTAAGACCAAAATCAATAAAATAATCACAACCACCTGATGAAGGGATATTAAAAGATTGTGACCGATTGCTATGCTCATAAACGAAAGCCCGACACCCAGAGCAGAACCTGAGAGCTCCCACAAATAGAGCGAGACAAGGCTCTTCGGATCCTTGGAAAATCGCGGCAGAAAGATGCTAAAAAGACTCGATGCAACCAGTCCTGTCAGACCTAAAATAGAGAGATGCCCAACCAACTCCCATCCGCTCCACTCTCCCACTATCCCAAGCGCACGGATGATTGGTACCAGAAAAATCTGAAACACCCCGGCAGTTAAAACAAAGGCCTCCACTGCCCTTTGGGAAAAGGGGGTTGAGATCAGATAGCCAATGGTCAGACTCAGAAAAAATGTGACTAAAACAAGGGTCAGGGATAGCTCGGTGCTGTGTAAAACGGTACCAATCTCACGAAACAGGATTATCTGCACCAGTATAAGCCCGGCACCGGCAAGGACCATTATAGTTCGAAGCGTAATCTCAGACTCTTTTGCTTTACTAAACATTAGGCCCGTTAACTTTGCCTGTCTTTGGCAGATAAATCTTGTTAAAATCTATTCTATATGAAGCTCACCATTGAGGCTACAAACATCTGCCCCCTTCCATGCCATGACAGTGATAAGAACAGGCTACTGAGGGAAAGGGGTGTGATGGATACCAACACATTTAAGTCTATAATGGAGAGATGTAAAAATCTGGATATTCAGGAGATTAAATTTGGGGGAAGTGGCGAAGCGCTACTTAATCCGGATATAACCGATTTCATCAATCATATTAATCTGATATCTTCTAAAATCAAATCTTTTTTAGTAACAAACGGAACCCTTCTCTCACCCAAAATCGCGGAATCCTTCGCCAAGGCTAATTTGAAAAATATAGAGGTAATTCTCTCACCCCCGCATGTCCCTCTCACTACCACCCTTAGAGGCAGCGCGAAGGGAAGGATTTACGAAAATATCACCCTTGTAGCCAAGATATTTCAGAACATTAAAATTGTTCACGCGCTTCCTCAATGGTCGGATGAACAGAGACAAATCGTTTCACAATTCTGGCGAATTCGCGGAATCAGCAAGGTCTTTTTTGGTTCAAGGCTTGCCTGCGGGGTAGTTATTAAAAAACATGAAACTCCACTTGGCCTTAGGCCACCCACCTGCGCCCTTTTCAGGGGGGAGCACTATATAACCTGGAACGGAAAACTAATCTCCTGCTGCCATGACAGAAGTGGAGAAACGGAAATTGGAGATTTGGACATTGAATCCCCGGCATCATTGATTGAGAAGAAGAAGCGGATTACGGATAGGCAGTTTTTTTACCCAATCTGCTATGAATGCGATGATGACAGGCGTTACGGTTCTAAAGGTGGCATTCAAAAGGTTGTGCGCCAGGCAATTAACATCCTCACATCATCATAACGGTTTATATCTTACTTAAAAAAGTCTGCGTTAATTTGGGTGTACTTACCCCACTTTTCAGGGACTTCGTCTTCCGGGAAGATCGCCTCAACCGGACAGGCAGGAATACAAGCACCGCAATCGATACAAACAGCGGGGTCTATGTAGAGCATTTCAGACGCATTATCAGGTTTCTGTTTAATACAATCTACGGGGCAAACGTCTACGCAAGCAGTATCTTTTACTCCTATACATGGTTCACAAATTACGTATGTCATCTCTATCCCCTGTCGCTAATTCAATTCATCCAGCGTCAGCTTGAAACTAGGAACATATCTCTCCATGAAGTACCTTACCTCAGGAAGTTTAAGCTGCTCAACCTTATTTTTTAAAGAACTTTCCGCAGTGGAGAACTCATGATTACCGGCATTAACCTCTTCAATACACTTTAGGTAGGCGCAGAGAACATCAGCCTCCTTAACAATGGCCATGGCCTCTCTGTTGTCTTCTGCCGCAAAAAATATCGGCTCATAATCCTGTTTGAATTCCTCCGGCAGCATGGAAAATAGTCGTTCTACCGCCACTTTTTCTATCTCTTTATAAGCCGTGTTGATCTGGGGATTAAAATACTTGATCGGCGTAGGCAAATCCCCAGTCAAAACCTCACTAACATCGTGGAAAAGGGCAAGAACGGCAACGCGGTCGGGATCGATCTTCCCGCCAAATATCCTGTTTTTTATTATTGCCAGTGCGTGGGCGATAATAGCTACCTGGTAGCTATGCTCCTGTATATTTTCAGGACTACTATTTCTTTTTAGACCCCAACGCTGGATAAACTTCATCTTTGAAAGATACGCGAACAGATGGCTCATACACTCCCCATATAACAATCTTAATAACAAAAGTGGTATTTAAGGCAAGGCCTCGTCAGTCGGTTATGTATAACGGTTTCAAAAACCATATTCTCCCCACAACACTCAAGTATGAGTCCGCAATTTTCCTAACTAGGCCAATTGAGATTAGATGATAAGCATAACGCTCTACCATAGATGATAAGCATAACGCTCTACCATAAGCGATTCGTTGACATCCCCACCTCGCCATGAATATATAACGAAGAGCTGGTCGTGATAAAACCCATTGAGATTGCTGGGAAACTTACCATATGGCCCACAAAACCGGAACCATCAAATCCTCTCTAATAGAAGAACCCGGCGCTCCGTTAATTTTAACGCGGGAAAATCCCTCTCCAGAAAAAGAAACGGGGGGTTTGGATATCTTTACTACCCAATTAGAAGCCCTTGTGAACTGGGGAAGAAAGAACTCCCTCTGGCCGATGCCGATGGGGATCTCCTGCTGCGCGATTGAGATGATGGCAATTGCCGCGCCGCGATATGATGTAGCAAGATTTGGGGCCGAAGCCATGCGCTTCTCACCAAGACAATCTGATTTAATGATTGTCGCAGGAACATTAACGTATAAAATGGCACCGATTGTCCGGCAGATTTATGACCAGATGCTAGAACCAAAATGGGTAATTGCCCAAGGCGCCTGTCTTTGCACAGGGGGAATGTATAACGCCTATTCTGTGGTCCGTGGTTTGGACAAGGTGATTCCCGTAGATGTTTATGTGCCGGCATGCCCGCCAAGACCCGACGCGATAATTGACGCTATATTGATGATTCAGAGACAGATAAAGAAGGAAAAATTCAGGACACACCCAAGAATTCCGTATAAACCGAAGGTGTCGCTTCCCAAAGTACGACTTGCGGATCCCCCTAAAAAGCCTGAACACATTGTTGTAAATTTCGGCCCACAGCACCCCAGCACACACGGTGTTCTGCGCCTGATAGTGGAATTGGACGGGGAAAATGTAGTCAGCTGCGAACCAGAGGTTGGTTACCTTCACCGCGGAAAAGAGAAGACCGCGGAGGTAAAGGATTACCATCAATTCATCCCCTATACCGACAGATTCGACTATCTCGCACCATCTGCAAATAACGTAAGTTACTGCTTGGCGGTGGAACAGCTTCTGGATATTGAAACTCCGCCCAAATGCCAATGGGTGAGAACAATACTTTACGAACTTTCAAGAATCTCCGCCCACCTCCTCTCTTTTGGAACATACAGCCTCGATGTCGGCGCATATACCCTCTTCTTCTGGACATTTGACCAGAGGGAGGGGCTCTATAACATTTTTGAAAAATTCTCCGGTGCCAGATTCACGGTTACGAATCAGAGAATCGGCGGGCTCGCCAGGGATATAACACCGGACTTTGTAAATTCCGTTAAAAAATTTGTGAAAGGCTTTCCACGTTTAATAGATGAATGGGAAGCACTTTTGGGTAAAAACAGGATCTGGATGGACAGAACCAAAAATGTTGGGGTTATTTCCAAAGAGCTGGCAGTACAATATGGACTTACGGGACCAAACCTCAGAGCAAGTGGTATTCCCTTTGACCTGAGGAAGGATAGGCCATACCTCGTCTATGATCAGCTGGACTGGAAGGTATGTACAAGACCAGAGGGGGACGCGTACGCGAGATTCCAGGTACGCCTTGACGAGATGAGGGAGAGCACAAAAATTGTCTCTCAATGTATCGATAATATTCCACCTGGTCCACACGGAGTCGACAGACCCGACATCTTTTTACCATCGAAGGAAAAGGTTTACACGGAGATGGAATCCCTGATCTACCACTTCATGCTGATTTATGAAGGTATAAAGGTTCCAGAGGGTAGTGTATTCTTCTCAACCGAAAACCCGAAGGGTGAATTGGGCTGGTACATTGAGAGCAATGGAACATCGAAACCAAAAAGGCTTCACATGCACTCTCCATCTTATCGTGGTACCCAGATTCTGCCGGAGATTGTAAATGGAGCACTTGTAGGGGATCTGATCGCAGTATTGGCGTCGCTGGATCCCGTGCTTGGGGAAATTGATAAGTGAACTGTTATTACCTGGATCCCCGTTTTCACGGGGATGACCATTTCACGGGGATGACCATTTCACGGGGATGACGATTACGCGGGGATGACGGAATAGGTTAACCATGGCTGAAGAGACAATAAAATTTAGCATAGATGGAAAAGAGGTTTTCGCCCAAAAAGGGGAGATGATCCTTCAGGCAGCGAAAAAATCAAAACATAATTTCGATATCCCATACTATTGCTATCATGACGAACTCCCCATCGTCGCGCAGTGCAGGATCTGCCAGGTTGAAATCAAGGGGCGCCCGAAACTGGCAACCGCCTGTTCAACCCCCGCTGAAAACGGGATGGAGGTCCTCACTCAAACCAACCAGGTAAAGCACGCGCGCGCGGGTGTAATGGAGATGTTTCTTTTGAATCATCCCCTCGATTGTCCAATCTGTGACAAGGGGGGTGAATGCAAACTTCAGATATACACAATGCGATATCACAAATCGGGAAGCTCCTTTGGAGACAACAAGGTAAGAAGGATCAAGCATAAACATATGGGAAGGGTTGTTTTTGACGCCGAGAGATGCATCATGTGCACTAGATGCACCAGGTTTGATTCCGAGGTCTTCGGAACACCGCAGATAGGCGTCATGGGGCGCGGCGTAAAATTGGTTATAGACACATTCGACGGTGGCGACGTTACACACAACTTCTCGGGAAATTTCGCGGATCTCTGTCCGGTTGGGGCGTGGACTACAGAAGATTACAGATTCAAGGCGCGTCCATGGCAGCTAACAAACATTGAATCTGTCTGCTCGGTCTGCAGCAATGGGTGTCAGTCGAGCTATTGGCATATGAATAACAAGATTGAGCGGATGATCTCCGCGAAGCATCCGACAATCAACAGGACGTGGATCTGTGACAGAGGTAGAAGCGGCTATCATCTTTATAACGACACCCTACATAGATTCAAGAACCCTCTTGTCCGCACATCTCCCGAAACATTTGAAGAGATAAGCTGGCTCGAAGCAATAAGAGAGGTAAGGGGATACCTTCAGACATCTACCTCCCCCGTAATATTAACAACCAACCTAATTACCAATGAGGAGGCCGGCTCACTATTAAATCTTGCATCCTTTTTTAAAGCCTCAATCAATGGCAGCGAAAATTCTGTAATATTAAAAAACTGGAAAGAGATAATAGCGGCTGGACTTAACCAAAAAGAGAAGGGTATTCACACTACCGCGAAAAGGATATCGGTTATAGACGAAGATCTTTGGGAGCTTACACCAATCTTCGCGATGCTGATACACAAACGCATGAGGAATGGAGAAGTAAAGGTTGAAAAAATCTCATCCATTGACCATCTAAAACATTCCCCTGAAACGCTCCTTATACTCGGCGAAAAATCGCTCGGGGATAAATCATTATCAAGCAGATTAACAAAGTTTAAAGAACTGGGTGTTAAAGAGATCCTGCCAGTTTTCGACGGGAAATGGGGGGCAAATCCAAGAGGACTATTAAATTTAAACATTACCCCATTCGGCAGCGAGGTGGAGGAGGATGGGCTACGAAATTCCGAGGTCGCTTTAATACAGTGCGCGAGCGCCAATTTTGACAAGGGATTTTCAGGCAATTTTCTAAACAAACTTTCAAAACTGGACAAATTAATTCTTGTCGATCATGTAACCTCGCCTGTTGCTGAAATCGCGGACCTGATTCTCCCGATCACA
>MGRR01000029.1:0-17421 GCA_001798265.1 Deltaproteobacteria bacterium RIFCSPHIGHO2_12_FULL_43_9 | reverse complement strand
AACAAAATGTTATATAAATTCTGCAACCAACCGAAGGCTTGCGCTCCATAGAAGAAATAGCGTCGGATCTAACCTCGCATTATTACGAAGAGGACGTGAAAGAGGGAATCAGGGCATGAAGAAAGGTTACAGCTGGAAAGATTACCTCTGGTTGCCACCCCTGATTCGGGGCCTTGGCATTACATTTCGGCACATATTCAGGAAAAAGGATAATGTTCAGCAATATCCTGAGCAGACATGGACATTTCCTAAGGGATTCCGTGGATTCCCATACCTGGTTTGGGACGCGGATGAACAGCGGGAGAGGTGTGTCGCGTGCAAACTGTGCGAGCGTGTCTGCCCGCCTCAATGCATAACAATAGTTCCAAACGAGGCGCAGACAAGCTGGCTCTCACTCGACGTGGAACGCTATCCTAAGGTTTTCGAAATAAACATGGGAGAATGCATCGTTTGCGGCTTCTGTGAAGAGGCATGCCCTGTTGACGCGATACGAATGTCAGATGCGTATTCCTGGCCGGAAAATAATCTCAAGACCCTGATCCTAAACAAACAGCAACTCCTAACACCATATAATAAGGTTAATAGAGAAAAGGGGAAATTCCAGTTTGACCCGTCAAGGCGGCAGTCGATTCACGATGGGGACGTACGTCATTGTGAACGGTACCGTTCACAATGATGTCTGTCCCCAATATTTCCAATATTTTAATCTTCAACCACCGCCACATGGGCGATGTGCTCATGACCACCCCTGCCCTCTTGGCCATAAGAAACAAATATAAAAACGCAACAATTGATTGCATAACAAATCATACCGGAAGAGAGGTCTTAAAAGAGCAAAACCTCGTCGACAACATAGTCCTCGAAAACGAACCACTAAGTAAAAATTACGATATAGCACTTTTATTCAAAGCCACATTCAGAAACGCACTACAAAGTAGACGCCTGAAGATTCCCGTAAGGATCGGCTGGAGAAGAGAAGGAAATAGTCTCCTCCTTACACACCCAGTCAAGACAAAAAGCGAACACCACATACATCAAAACATCGATTTACTTGCCCCATTAGATATCACAAACATATCGGACCAGATGATTTACAAAATATCCCCATCAGCCACGGCTCCAGATTTTAGCCGCTATATGGTTTTTAATCCGGGTGCATCCACTCCTTCAAACAGATGGCCGGCGGATCACTTCGCGAAACTTGCAAATTTAATTCACACCAAATTCCCGCACAAAATTATTATTACCGGAAACGCCGCGGACAGGATACTGGCCGATAGAATAATAGGGGCTGTCACAACCAAAGAGAGAATTTACAATTATTGCGGAGAATCAACGATTGATTCCCTGGCAAAGGTATTACAGGGAGCCAGCGCATTAATAACAGGGGATACAGGACCAATGCATCTGGCAATCGCTGTGAAAACCCAAAATGTAATAGCGCTTTTCGGACCGGCGCATGAAAGATTATCGGGCCCGCTTCCAGGATATGGCACCGTTTTAGCTAAAGATAGAAATGGCAACTGGAGGGATGGAAACAACAGATTCAAGAATATCCCGGTATCCCTGATCAAACCGGAGGATGTTTTTGAAAGACTCTGAAATCATTGAATAATTAGGATTTATACCCCATTTTTATACCCTATTAGATACTATTCCAATATACATAAATTCATAGTATGATGTTATTTATGCGCATAAATAACACCATACTATATAAACGCGAATTGGATCTTGCTCAATTCAAGGGCTCACTATTTCTCTTTGGTCCAAGAATGACAGGTAAAACAGCATTATTAACCCAAATCAAAGGAACAAAATATATTGACCTGCTCGACCCAGAAATTGAACTAAAATACAGGGGAACTCCTAAACTACTCTGGGAAGAAATCTCGGCACTCACTCCAGGCTCACTGGTCATATTAGATGAGATTCAGAAAGTTCCTCTACTATTAGACTATGTTCAATTAGGGATTGAGAAACTTAAGCTCAGTTTTATTTTATCCGGCTCTAGTGCAAGAAAGCTGAGAAGAGGTGGTGCAAACCTTTTGGGGGGAAGAGCTCTCGAGACACACTTACATTCGCTTACTGCCAAGGAATTGGATAAGGATTTTTCAATAAAAAATGCACTTACATATGGAACATTGCCAAAAGTCTCATCCCTTTTGAGCAGCGGTAACGAAGTAGATGCGCAGCGATTATTGCGAAGCTATTATACAATCTATCTTAAAGAGGAAATTCAAGCTGAAGCCATAGTTAGAAACCTGGATGCATTTCAACGCTTTTTGGCAATTGCAGCACAATCAAATGGTCAGATAATAGAGTTTGCAAATATTTCACGAGAATCCTCTGTTTCTCAAAGCACAGTTAAGGATTACTATCAAATTCTGGAAGATACCTTAATAGGCAGGTTTGTTTGGCCATGGGATAAAAGTGAAAGAAAAAAAGCCAGGCCTAAATTTTATTTTTTTGATTGCGGCGTAGTTCGCGCGCTACAAAACAGAGTAACCTTTGAACCAACACCGGAGGAATTGGGAATTCTTTTTGAAACATGGTTTATAAATGAACTGATTAAAATTAAAGATTACCAGGAGAAGGAGCACCAACTATCACTCTGGAGAGATGGACGACGAGAAGTAGATGTTTTAATTGAAGATGGTCGGGGGCCGCTGATTGCATTTGAATGCAAAGCAGGTAAACAGCTAAAAGATAAAACTTCACTAAGAGCATTCAAAAATAAATTTACCAAAACACCACTTTATGTTGTTTCACTCAAAGACGACCATGAAAGACTGCTGGAAGATGATATTATGATCATACCCTGGAAAAAGGCATTGGAATTATACAGGGGTTTAAAATAATTGAATTTGTTATTTGGGATGATGTCAGATATTTCTCTCTCTATGCTCTTCACCGGTAAAGGTAAGAAGTTTTTTCTGCCCAGAAACCTCCGTCACGATATGTACCGGTTTTTTCCAGATTTTATGAACAGCGGCCAGCGCGTCTTTTGCTTCGTCTATCTTCAAATCCACACCGATATGGGCGTGTGAAAGCAATAATTCTTTTTTCCCCTCAAAATTTCCATCAATAACATAGATAATTGGTCTTCCAAGGTTTGTCAGACCAAAGAGCATCTTCTCCTTAACCTTTTTCCAGTCGCGATCAATAACCTCATATCGCCCGGATCGTCGGTTATAGGAATAGGTAAAATATTTCTGCTTGAAACAAAAATCTTCGGTTAAAAATGTGTCAATAAATGATACGTCATGATAAATCTTCCTTACCTCAAAGATCTTCTCCCTTCCCAAACCTCGCCTTAGATTCCATTTTTGACGCTCGTCATAAGAACCGCACTCGTCAAACTCCTTACCAAATTTGCCTCTGTCCCAACGCTCCTCTATGTCACGAAACAGTTCCAAACCGAGTTTATAAGGATTAATCTGCCCCGGGATTATGGCCAATGTGCCGGCGTGATGTTCCGCGTAATCAATTACCTCTTTATTCTTCAAGGCCCGCTCTGTCATGATTTTTGAATGCCAGTAGCTCGCCCATCCTTCATTCATTATCTTGGTCATTGTTTGCGGCGCGAAATAGTATGATTCCTCCCGAATCATCGACAGAATCTCAATCTCCCAGTCTTCGAGCTCCGCGTTATCGATAACGAATCTAACTACATCCCTCTCTTTTGGAAGCTTCTCTATGGTTTCATTCTTTGTCCGTATGATTTGGGAGAGATCCTTCGGCTGCGCCTCAGGATGACGGGGCTGCGCCTCAGGATGACGAAAAGTTGCCTCAGGATGACGGGACTTCTCCTCAGAATTACAATATGCCTCGTAATTTCCAGTCACGTAAGGATCAATCAGGTTTTCAATTGTCAGGCATACATCTATAAATCCCTCAACGCGGTCTATTCCAAAGCGGTCGCTGAGCTCCCGCACCTTGGTGCTATGGTTTGCCATCTTTTCGAGTATCTTTCTGTTTGTCGACTGAAAAAGGGCATTATTCTTGAAGAAATCGCTATGCGCATAGACATGCGCCATTACCAGTTTTTGATCAACGATGTCGTTTGATTTCAGCAGATAGGCATAGCAGGGATCGTGATTAATAACCAATTCGTAAATCTTCTGAAGACCATATTTATACCCCTTGGAGAGATGGTCGTAAATCATGCCAAATCGCCAATGTGGATACCGCGTCGGAAATCCTCCATATGAAGCAATTTCATAGAGTTGATCAAAATCGCAGAGCTCAAAGATTACCGGAAAGGGGTCGAGATTGAACTCTTCCACATATTTTATAACCTCTCTCTGAACATCCTCTAAATTAGATGGAAGGGGCATCTATTTTCCCTTCCCTAAAAAGGTTTTTATGGCCGTATAAATCGCATCCTTATTGTCAATCTTTGATGTCATGACAACCTCACTCCCCTGAAAATGTTCACCCAGATCTTTTATAAACTGACCACTTCCATAACGGCTCTCAACCTGCCCGTAGCAAAAGATATTGGATTTTGGAAGTATCTCGGCCTTCAGGAAATCAACACACTGCTTCGTGTCCTCTCCTGACCAGTTGTCTCCGTCGGAGAAGTGGAAAGGATATATATTCCAATCGCAGACAGGGTATTCTGCGTCAATTATCTGATTACATAATCTATAGGCCGAGGAGATTAATGTTCCACCGGACTCTCGTGTATGATAAAAGGTCTCTCTATCGACCTCCTTGGCGGCGGCATCATGTATTATATATCTTGTGTCCAAACCATCATACTGGCTTCGCAGCCATGTATCGATCCAGAATGATGTAATTCTGACTATCTCTTTTTGCTCATCACCCATCGATCCGCTTACATCCATCATATAGATTATCACCGCGTTATTCTGTGGCCTCTCGGTCCGTTTCGCGGCCCTGTATCTTTTATCCTGTTTAATAGGGATTATCATGGGATCATTTTCATCATACTCCCCGCTTGAGATCTGCCGCTTTAAAGCCTCTTTAAAGGTTCTCTTAAAATGGATTAGCGATTCAGGACCCGCGTGGTAAACACTGGAATACTTTTCACGCTCCGCAAGTATCCTGCTTGATCCCTTCGGCAGGATTTTGGGGAGTTCCAGTTCATCACCAAGCATCGTAGCTAATTCCTCCAACGAAACATCAACCTCTAGAATATGTTGTCCCGGTAGATTTCCGGCCTCACCGGCCCCACTCCCATCTTCGGAATCAAAGCCAACGGGGGTACCTGCCTCGCCATCCCCTTGTCCTATTCCACCTGTCTGCTGCATCGCATATCTGAACTGAGGAATTTCAATCTGGGGTAAAGGTATAGTCACAACGTCGTTTCCGACCTTTCCGATCATTTCACCTTTTGAGACATATTTTTTAAGATTTCTTTTGATGCGCCCCTTGATGATCTCCTGGAAGCGATTTAGATCACGGTCGATTTTCAGAACCATAGAGGTCCCAATTTAGGGCTTATGAAAAATAGGCAAGGTTGTCATCCCTGCGAAAGCAGGGATCCATTTCAAAAACTAGATTCCTGCTTACGCAGGAATGACTTGAGAATTTCCGAATGAGGAGCGACAACAAAATTGCCATTTTTCATAAGCCCCTAAGGTTGTTTTCTGACATCTCCACGGGCAAATATACTCGCAACAAAATTCAGGACATCCGATGAACAGATCTCACAATAACCGTAGTTCTTGATTAATCGCCCCTTTACTACATCGAGCTTCTCCTGTGTGTTCCTGTCAATAACACTGTTTAATATCGATGATAGTTTTAACTGGTCCTTCTGGTCCTCAAAGACCTTCAATTCCAGCGCCCTTCTTAATCTGTCGTTAATTTTATAATCAAACTGTTTCCCATCAAGAGAGAGTGCGCCTATATAATTCATAATCTCCCGTCTGAAATCATCCTTTCTGCTCTCCGGTATATCGATTCTTTCTTCAATCGATCTCATAAGTCTTTCATCAGGATCCTGATACTCACCCGTATAGCGATTCAACACCCGTCCGCGCTGCGTGTATGCCTTTACGTTATCAATATAGTTGGAGCAGAGCTGCTGGAGCACCTCCTCCTCGGCACTCAGCGCCCGTTGCACCTCACTTTTTACGAGATCCTCGTACTCCTGTCTCGCGATAACCAATAATTCCCTATAGTGCTTTTTTTGCTCCTCATTATTAAGCAACGAATGGTGATTTAGCCCATCCTCCAGTTCCCTGATAACCATAAAGGGATTTATGCAACCCTGATTTGTATCACGGATATTTACAAGTGCGTTTGAAATTTTATCCTGAATATACCGGGGCGAGATCCCCTCCAACCCCTCCCTGTGCACCTCTTTCTTGAGCTCCTCAACCGACTCATCGGTATAGCCCGAGAGGAGCTTTCCATCATAGAGTTTCAGTTTTTGCAAAAGAGACATATTCGACTTCTTTGGAACCTCAAGTCTTGTCAACACCGCCCAAAGAGAGGCGATCTCCAGGGTATGCGGAGCAATATGCTTGCCCCTGATTCTCTGACTGTTGAAATCCTTTTTATATATCTTTACCTCCTCACTCCATTTGGTAATGTAGGGGATATCAATCTTTACCGTCCTGTCGCGCAAAGCCTCCATAAATTCATTATTTTGTAGCTTTCTATATTCAGGCTCGTTGGTGTGACCTATTATGGCTTCATCTATATCGGTCTGCGCGAATTTTTTGGGTTTGACGACATGCTCCTGAGAGGCACCGAGAAGGTCGTATAGAAACGCCACATCCAATTTCAGGACCTCAATAAATTCTATCATCCCGCGATTCGCGATATTGAACTCACCGTCGAAATTAAATGCCCGGGGATCGGAGTCGGATCCATAGATGGCAATCTTCCTGTAATTTATATCCCCCGTTAATTCGGTCGAATCCTGATTTTTTTCATCCTTCGGCTGGAATGTTCCAATACCAACCCGGTCCTTTTCCGAAAGGTTTAATCTCATTACCTGAACGTGACTTATGATTTTTGTCCAATCGTTATGATAGTGCCTGTGTAAAGACCTAAAAATAAATCTACATGGTGGGCAAAGACCGGCGCGGATTCTCATTCTCCTCTCACCATCACCCCTCCCCCTGTTTAGCTGTTCAAGCAGAGAGTGGCGCATATCTTCCGGGATCACATGAAGTGGCTCCTCGTGCATCGGACACGCGAATGAATCGTGCCCACCAAGAAGTTCATTTTTTACATATTTGTCACCATTTGAAATCCATCTAAAAGAATAGAGAGCCCCCTGCGCCGTTCTTGAGTAGTGCTCCAGACCGCGCTTCAACAGTCTGCAGATTGTACTCTTTGCCGAACCGACCGGACCATGAAGAAGAATTACCCTCTTTTCTGTCCCATATTCACTCGCGGCAGCCCTAAATATATTTACAAGTTTCATTAAGGCCGCGTCGATGCCAAACACGGCATCCCTTCCCTCGTTAAAATGATCATCAAAAAAGTGGTAGTGGATAATTTCTCTGTTGAATTCCCTCCTGATACTTGTTCCATAGGAGAGAATCATGTCGGCTATTCTCTGATACGCAGTTCGCGCTATATTGGGATTTTCAACTACAAGATTTATATAACCCTGAAAAGGTCCTTCCCAGTGGATATCCTGATACTGCTGCAGATTCTGGAGGTCGCCAACAAAGTTGACGATGTCTAGATGGTTCTTCATCCCGCCCCCTGATCTTGGACTGTATAAGAAAGAACCTTGCCCCTTGAAACTTGAATAATTTCACAGGCTTTTAAGAAATTTTAACATTCGTGGAAATATAGTGTCAACGAACCTTTTGGTTATTGTTTATCTTGCGTCATTGCGAGCCCTTCCGTCATCCCCGCGAACGCGGGGATCCAGCACACGTATTATAGATTCCCGCTTTCGCGGGAATGACATTACGCTCCCTCGGAATGACGAAGCGGAAATCTCTGCGATACATTACGTTCAATGTCAGGAATTAAATGAAAACCACCATTTCTAAACCAGAGCGCGGAGCGATGTTCAAGCCAGTCTCCAGTGCTTATAACAGCCTTATTTTCATTATTATGTAAAACGACTTTTAAGAACGGATCGTGAAGATGCCCTGCCATAACAACATTAAAGCCTTCGTCAAATCGGGCCAGGGCGTATGCCAAAAGAGTAGCCCTCCTTTGCTCCGAAATCTTATGCCTCCTCCTGCTTCTTTTGGACGCGAAGTTGCCAAGAATCCATAACAGATCCGGATGTAAAAACCTGGCGCTCCATTTTATTAGCGGTGATCTCAGTAACCATCTAAAAAATTTATATATAAAATCCCCTGAATCCAGCTGATCTCCATGACAAATCCATATTTTGTATTTTCCAAGATCAAGTGGTGCAGGCCCCGAGTATACCTCAGCCTTTAGTGCATCGGTAAAATATGACCCAAGTAGAAAATCGTGATTCCCTTCATATAGAATTATCTTCTTCCCACACCTTGCCAACCTCTCAAGCTGCGAGATGAGTGGAAGATAACCAGCGTATACTACGTATTTATATCCAATCCAGAAATCGAAGATATCGCCAACAAGGACAAGGGTATCAAATCGGTCCTTATTCTTTTCCAAGAAATCGACCAGATAATCCTGTCTCGCATCATCTCTACCGGTGAGATGAACATCGGAAAGGAATAGCAGAGATCTCTCTTTGTGAGGTTCCATGAAACAAATATCGATACTCCATAATAACTATTGATGCAACGCAGGTTCACGATAGAGCTTGCTTTCGGTAAAACTATAGTAGCCCTTTGAACCGATAATTAAATGATCAATAAGCCTAATGCCCAAAATCTCACCTCCACCCTTTGCGGCAACAGTCAGCCCAAAATCCTCTCCACTAGGGCTCGGATCCCCGCTCGGATGATTGTGGATTAAAATAATACCAGCTGCCCCCCTTTTGACTGCCGGCCTGAAAATATCTGCTACAGCAATCGATGCCTTGTTAATCCCCCCTTTAGCAATTAAAACCTCACCGATAAGCCTCTTTTTGGTATCCAGTAAAATAACAAGAAGCTGCTCCTCTTTTTGATTAGAGAATCTTTCATAAAAATGTTTATAGACCTCAAAACTCGTCTGAATTGTTACCTTATAGGATATTGGCCTGGAGGCGTAACGCCTCCCCCATTCCCCCAGTGATTCGATAACCAAAGCCTTGCATGTACCTATACCCTTGATCTTTACCAATTCGTCCAAGGTCGCCTCCCCAAGCCCTCTGATGGAGAATTGAAAAGCATCTAATACCTTGCGCGCAAGCTCAATTGCGTTCTCTCCTTTCGTGCCACTACCAAGAAAGATGGCAAGCAGCTCCGGATCATCAAGTTTTTCCAGACCAAACTTCAGACCCTTTTCACGCGGTCTTTCATCCAAAGGAATAGAATTGATTTTCATATGTCACCCCCTCAAGGCTTTTCTTTAATTGCACTATCCATGCCGGAAATTCAGGCTTGGTTTGAGTGTCAGGGGGGTCCAAAATTGGACGGTTCGGTCAATATTTGTACGGTTTCCTCTGTCCCCTTTCCTCCGTCCCCGGGGGACGGAGGATCTCAACGCGAGATTGCTTCGCTTCGCTCGCAATGACGATTCTTAACATTCCTTTAAAATTTAAAGGTGGATCAATATTGCCGATAATAGTAGTGCACTGGTCTATCTAAAATTTTAGGCCAGACTTTTAGGATAAGGGATGAAGTTTAAAAAAAGGTTTAAAAGAAAACTAAATGAGTTTTCAGATTGGGCAAAGGGCCTGAACCTGCTGCCAAAATCCTCTCTCCGGAGGGTTCTCACCCTCTGGTTTTTGGCGTTGGCGCTGATTCCAATGATTGTAATAGCCGGGGTGGATTCATTCGTTTATGGAAGATTACTTAACCGAGAGCTGCAAACAAGAATCGAAGACGCAAATCGCGGTATTACCCAGGACATCCGTCAGCTTGAAATCACCCTAAAAGAGATTGGCCTCAGACATAGTAAGGAGCCATATCTAAAGAGCTTGATAAAAACCAGAAATGGAGAGGCGTTGGTACAAAAATTGGAAAACCACATCTCAAATTCTCCATTTATTGACCGGATCGCGGCCTTTACAAAATATGGCGGAATAATAGCCTGGGCGACATCGCCTGCAACGAGATTTCCATTTTACCCGGATCCAGTATTTGAGAATGTCATAAAAAGAGGAAAGAAGACTGTTTTTCTGGAACTAAAACCAGCTCTCGCGAAACAACTTGATCATAAAAATCAATTGATCGTAGAGAGAATCGTCCCAGGTATCGGATTCACAATTACCTGCTATACCAAGGTAACCATAGCTGACGATCGCGGGAAACAATATCCCCTTGGTTACCTGCGAGAAACCATCCTGATAAATAAAGATTATGGGAAAAAACAGCTAAAGGAAAAAACGGGGTTAGATTTCGCTATCTTCGATCTAAACGGAAAATTACTGACTACAACGCTTCCACTTTTAAGATCCGCAAAATATTCTATCAGCAACATTGTGCCCATCAAGGATTCAAAAACATCCGTTGATCTTATTTTAAAGGAACAGCCGTTTGTCATGTCACTTAGCCCGCTACTATCCAGTAATAATGGGAAGCCTTACGCCTACATCGGGGCGATTGTCTCCAAGGTAAAACTACGGGAAACAATAAATAGCATGAGAATAGCATTGATTGTTTTCTCGTTAACCCTGATTGGCGGAATCGTCTATCTGATCTTTCTCGTCTCAACCAAATATTTAGGCCCCCTCGCGGCATTGGCAAACGCAATCCGGAAGGTCAAAGCAGGAGAATTCGAGCAACAGCTTGTTGAAAAGGGTGTTCCACCACAGGAGCTGAATACACTGATACAGGCATTCAATCAGATGTCGCAATCTATTTCCCAAACCCGTAAGGCCCTTGAACAGAAAATATTAGAGTTGAACGAGGCCAACACACGGCTTAAAGCCACACAGGCGCAATTGGTTCACTCCGCGAAGATGGTTTCACTCGGACAACTTGTTGCTGGTGTAGCCCATGAACTTAATAACCCGATCGGATATATCTACTCCAACATTACGCACCTAAGAGAAGATATCGACCGTATCAGAAAATTATTAGACGAATATGAAAAAACAGAAAAAGGGCTGCCGGAAAATATAAAATCGACATTAAAATCATTGAGAAAAGACCTTGATGTCGCATACACACTCAATGATATTGATGACATCATAAATAGCTGTCTTGAGGGGGCTTTAAGAACTAAAGACATCGTAACGGGTCTCAGAAACTTCTCACGCCTCGATGAAGCAGAGATCAAAACAGTCGATATCCACGAGGGACTGGAGAATACACTTAAACTTTTAAGCAGCCAGTTCAAAGACAGGATAAAGGTTCATAAAGATTATGGAAAGATTGACGCGGTAACCTGCCACCCAAGCCAGATTAATCAGGTATTAATGAACATTTTAACCAATGCCACTCAGGCAATTAAAGAGAGTGGTGATATCTGGATTACGACTGAACAGATCGGGGATCAGGTTTTTATAACAATCAAAGACTCTGGCGTCGGCATCCCAAAAGAGAGCATCGAGAGAATCTTTGAACCATTCTTTACGACCAAACCGGTAGGTGGCGGCACGGGTCTGGGATTGAGCATCAGCTATGGGATCATCGAAAAGCACAGGGGTGAAATTATTGTAGAGAGTGCGGTTGGAAAAGGAACAACGTTCATAATCAGATTACCTATAAAGGCCGCGTAACCAGCGTTTCAAAAGTTTTGAATACTAACGTCATTCCCGGGGGGCCCTTCACATTCGCTCAGGACAGGCTGAGCAACCGAAGGAATCTGTACCGAAGAGATTGCTTCGTCGGACCTTCGGTCCTCCTCGCAATGACGCCCTACACATTAAGGATGCGATGTAATTGCCAATATGGTTATCTCATGTTTACCGGGACCGTAGCACCAGAAGATTCTATACGCGGCAGGCGTGTTACTTTCCGCATAGGCTTCAAAAACATCCATTCCATTTGGTCCCAGCAAAGTATAATACTTGTGCGTATTTAAGCTCGGGTGACGGGGATTGGTCTCTAAATATCCCAAGGTTTTTCTTACAGCCTTCAGTCTTTTTTCCAATCCTTTATCGGATTTTATTGAATGCAGATTATGGGAGGCTTCATTTGTAAAGAGTAATTTAAATTTCATCTAATGCTTTATTTATCTTTGCTTGTAGAATATTTCGAAAATGACCCTTCTGATTTTAACTTTCCTTTTTCAGCATCCTCTATGCCACGTTTTATGCACGAAAGGGCTTCGTTGTTTTCAAGAAGCCACTTTTCTCTGGCTGATATCTCAACACGCGGTTCAAGAATTAAACGGCCACTTCTCTCACGCGTCACAATAAAGCTGCTAATACCTCTGGCATGCTTGCCAAGGGTTATCCGCCCCTTGGAATCAGGACGCACTGAAAAGGATTCCCCTTTTTTCATGAAAAACCTCCTTGAAGATATTATCGTCCGTGGTGGGAAAAAGATCAAGTGGGATATGATATAAGTGGGTAACACGGGGTAACTATTGGTATTTAATTTAACCACTTCTTAAGCATATTAATTTCATGCGTAGACAATTTTCTGCATTCCCCCGGCTGAAGCCCTTTGACACTGAGGCCGGCAAAGGCCTCTCTCTTAAGCCTTGAAACCCTAAGTTTAACCTTCTCAAGCATCCTTCGAACCTGACGATTTCTCCCCTCTGTAATTGTAAGCCTAAGCCACCCACCCTGCTCTGAGGGTCTTATGAACTCCACCTTTGCTGGAGCACTCTTACCATCCTCTAGTGGAACCCCTTTTGTTAGTTTGCTAAGACGGCTCTCAGTAACATCCCCTTTTACCTTAACCCTATAAACCTTGGGGACATTAAATTTTGGATGAGTGAGCGCATGGGCTAAGGCACCATCATTAGTCAAAAGAAGCGCACCCTCGGATTGATAATCGAGTCTTCCAACCGAGAAGAATCTTCTGGGGGAGAGCCCGGTTAGATTGAAAATAGTCGATCTCCCCTCCGGATCAAAACTGGTGCAAATAATCTTTTGTGGTTTATTCACAAGATAATATTCGTTCTGGTTTTTTAGAAATATCCGTTTCCCTGAGAGTTTTACGGAATCCTTCAATGGATCTACTTTGGAACCGAGTGTGGCAATAGTTCCATTGATGGTAACAAACCCTTGCCGGATAAGCTCCTCGGCCTTCCGCCTAGAAGCAACATTGGCATATGAAAGATATTTTTGAAGCCTTATCTGAAACATGATGCTTTTTATAGCACGTCTTTGGAGTTAACGCTATTGGAAAGAATATTCGTGTGCTAAATTTGAATCTATGCTCAAAATCATTAGGTTTAGTCGTGCCTTATTTCTATTTTTGGTGACAGCTTCGGACATAATGACGACGGGGATTTTTACCCTGGCTGTGGCCCTTTTTTCACCTAACAAAGGGAAAATAATCTACGATTGGGTGCGGGGATGGGGGGGCCGGGGCCTAAAACGATATGGAATTACAATCAAGATAATTGGAGAGGAGAACTGGCTTGCGGCCAAACAGATAATCCTCCTGGCGAATCATCAAAGTATGGTAGAGGCCCTTATCCTTTCAAGATTTCTGAGGGATGATATGTTTTTTGTCGGGAAAAAAACATTGAAGTGGATCCCGGTTTTTGGCGCCCTCTATATCCTATCTAAACAGGTACTGCTCGACAGGTTTCATCATGAAAAGGCACTTAAAGGTATGGAGCGCGCAAGGAAACGCATTGAAGAGGGGTATTCACTCTTCTTGGCGCCAGAGGGAACCCGCTCCATAGATGGAAAACTTGGGGTTATAAAAAAGGGGTTCTTCCATCTGGCAATCCAAACAAAAGCGCCCATCCTTCCGTTAACCTTTATTAATGCCTATAAAATTCAACCAAAGCATTCCATAATAATTAATCCAATGGAGGCTTTGGTTGTCTTTGATCCTCCAATAGACACCAAAGAGTGGAAGAGTGATGAGGTAGATCTACGGATAGGAGAGATTAGAAATATTTATCAGAAAAATTTAAACAGATATGGAGATCCCTGCCAATATGACGCATCATCATCCACGTGAGCACTCTGTCATCCCCATGTTTTGTCATCCCCATGTTTTGTCATTCCCGTGTTTTGTCATTCCCGTGAAAACGGGGATGACGGAAGAGATTGCTTCGCTTCGCTCGCAATGACGAAGCGGCTCGCAATGACAATTGCTATAGGTTTTCAATCTTGCTTTTATAGGTCGTCTTAACATCAGCTAACATTCTCATGATATTCTCAATGCTATGACTTGCCTTTTCTTTAGTATCAATCTTGGACTTAAAGAGAGATTTTATCCACTCCATGTTGACCTCTCCCTCAATCATTGCCCCGTACAACCTTTCACCCAACATAGCCCCAAGGTTTTTTCCAACTGCAAATAAATATTTGGGTTTACTCCTTATAAATTTTGGAATATCTGACGGAAAACTTTTCCCGCTGGCCACTCCACTCTCCTTCTCATATAAAAATAGGACGCCTTTGGCGATTAAGCGTTTATCCTTAATTATCTTTGTTTTATTCTTTGTAGTCCGTTTTAAGAAAAGTCGGAAATCCCTGATCTGATCGCATTTTCTTTTGTGATTTATCAGTTTACTCCCAAAATAACCTAAGGTTTCGAGAAAAATTGTTTGAAGAAACATTAATGTAGATTCCCTACTATATGCCGTAAACTTCGTACAATAGGAGTAAATGAATTTTGTGGCTTCCTCTGCTACACCATTCACTGAAAGACCACCAAGATAGATAATATTCTCACCGGGGATGAAGAAGCTTTGACTCTGCTCGATCAAGGAAAGGAGAAATTTAATATGATTTTTCGTATATTGTCTGTTCTTTTCAAGCTTCGCTACAAAAGAAAAGTCATCCATGGTGTAGACTGAAAAACCATCGAGATTTTTCAATGGCAGATCGAAATAATTCGCTATGGTCTGGACATATGAGTATACCTGATCTGTATAATCCACGAATGGCTGAGGTTCGTCATCGCTCCATTCATGCTCTTCAGAAATCTGAAGCTCAGCGTTTTGTTCTATCCAATTGATATGAGATTGTAGCTTAACCCATGGCGGAACATTCAAGACACAATACGCGTCTGACCGCAATTTTACTACATCGACCTTCTCTTCTAGCCCCCTAGTCGCAAGCAGCCAGTAGATTGTTTCGCTGTTTTCAAAAATTGTAACCGTTCGCCTTTTAAGTCCATACGTCCCTAATAGCCTGATTACCTCACCAGGTAAGTGGGCTCTACACATATGGAGATCACCAAAAATTGCATATATCAGATGCTTGGGATAGAGCATTGTAAGTCCAACAATTAACTCAGCACCTCTCTTGTCTCTCTCTTGTAAATCCTTACCTGTTTTTCCAGTATTCAGTCCAACCATTTTTATATTGTATTTTTTCGCGAAATCGAACCATGGAAGAAAATTATTCCAATCAAATCCCCAGTTCTTTTTATAATCAATCCTTTCTAACAATTGCTCTTCAGTAGTTCTCCCCTCCATGAAATCATCCAGGTGTCTTTGATGCTTCATCATGACAACCTCTGTCGCGAGGACAATTTGTGGACGACTTTTCACTACCTCCCTTAAGATCCTGATTGGAATGCGCTGCGATTGCCTAAGTGTGTGATAATCACCATTGAATATAATGTCACTCTTCAGAACTGCTTCAATCAATGCACTTTTTTTGGAAATACGATAAGGGGACTTAAATTCGTTTTTATATGCTTTTAAAAAGCTGGCAATCTCACGCGAGTGGGCACCCTGCAGAATAAACAACTCCTCTTCAAGGCTCCGCGTCATCCCCTTTCTTACCTCAAACAGGCGTTTTCGATGCTGCATATATTTATAATTTTAGATTAGATCTCTCTTTATGGCTAGTTTGATTTGAACTACTCTTCTGGGTCACCGCAGGAGGAACAGGAAAGGGCTCCTGAAGCTGAGGAGACATTACAGCGGGCAATGTAAACGGTTTTTCCCCCGATTTTGTGCTCTATTATTTCCGGCTTCTCAGTCTCCGCGGGATATTTGATCTGAAACGATTTTGAAGAAATCGCGCCATTCTGACATGGTTTGCAGCTATAATTTTTATACCTGTTTTGAAGGAGTTTTATGGCACCCTCAGCTAAACAATGAAGGGAGGCTGATTCCTTGTCCTCACCAGCACTTGTAATGGAAACGCTACCCGATTTATCATCTTCCTCTATAGTATATGAGGCCCCGGGCTCAAGTATCCACTCCTCTTCGGCGAAAATAAACGCGGTTACGGAAATAATAACTACAACTGTAAATAATCCCAAAAAATATCTCATTTTAAAACCCTGACCATGGCGCCTGCCAGTTATATGTAAATCCCGCGCCAACAGGAGCGCTATCGAATTCCGAAAATGGAACATCTAGCGCGGGAACAACAAAGTCATCTACAACCACTGGCGGCTTATCAAGAAAATCTGGCAATATCTTAGGCTGAGGGTCTGCAAAGGAGGCTGGCCCCCTGCCATCCGCTATAAAACTTGACCTCTGATTTACATGAGTCATGGTCTCTTGCATCAATTCATCAAATGTAACCTTGCCGTTGTTATAAGATTGCGTTTGGGCCGTTATAAACCCGGCTGAAATCAAAAAAGAGAAAGCGCTTATTAGAGATATACACCCAATTCTGCGCCACATAATTACACCCCTAATCTCTTGATTAGAACTCGAATTTACTGCCTGACTCTGATTTTAAGATCCGAGCCCACCTTTAGTCGTGACAAGAAAAATTAAGATTCGCCCTTGTGAATGAATATTAAAAATTGTTAGGTTTGACATGTGAAGGCGGTAATTCAACGGGTCAGAAAAGCATCTGTAACAGTAGACAACAAGCTTGTCGGAGAGATCGCATCCGGCCTGGTTGTGCTATTGGGTATTGGCAGGGAAGATTCAGAAAAGAGCGCTGATCAGCTGTTAAATAAGATTCTAAGTTTAAGAATATTCCCTGATGCAAACGGGAAGATGAACAGATCACTTCTGGAGGCCGGTGGTGAAATTCTGGTTGTATCTCAGTTTACTCTTTACGCGGATACCAGAAAGGGAAGAAGGCCCTCCTTCACTGATGCCGCAGATCCTGAAAAAGGAAATAATCTATATCAATATTTTGTTGCCCAGTGTCGGAAGTCCCCGATAAAAACATCAACAGGCGTGTTTCAGGCCGAAATGGAATTGTCACTAATAAATACCGGACCAGTGACAATAATTATGGATACCAAAGAGTTACCTGCTGCTTGAGGCTTTGTCTTCGTCATTGCGAGCCCTCGTCATTGCGAGCCCTCGTCATTGCGAGCCCTC
>MGRR01000028.1:2304-8247 GCA_001798265.1 Deltaproteobacteria bacterium RIFCSPHIGHO2_12_FULL_43_9 | reverse complement strand
TGGGCACGCTGAGGGGGTGCTTAAGACGATCCGGGCATTGAGGTCTGATTACAAGGATCTGGTTTTAGTCGGTGGTAATGTTGGAACCGCGGAGGGGGCCGAGGCGGTTATTAAGGCGGGGGCTGACGCGGTGAAGGTTGGCGTAGGGCCGGGATCCATTTGCACAACAAGGATTGTTTCAGGTGTAGGGGTTCCGCAGGTTACCGCCATTATGGATGTGGCTAAGGTTGCCAGGGGTTATGGAATTTCGGTTATCGCGGATGGTGGGATCAAGCATTCCGGTGATCTGACGAAGGCGCTAGCCGTAGGAGCCAATTCAGTCATGATCGGATCCCTGCTGGCGGGGACTGATGAAGCACCGGGTGAGATCGTTTTATATCAGTCGAGAAGCTATAAGGTTTATCGGGGGATGGGCTCCCTGGAGGCGATGAGCCATGGGAGCAGGGACCGATATTTTCAGGATAGTGGGGCAAGGCTGGATAAGCTTGTTCCCGAAGGTATAGAGGGGAGGGTCCCTTATAAGGGGGCTTTGTCCCAGGTTACGTATCAGTTGGTCGGGGGTATTCGCGCCGGGATGGGGTACGCGGGATGCAGGACCATCCCTGATCTCCAGGAGCGGGGGAAATTGGTCAGGATTACTGCCGCGGGTTTAAGAGAGTCGCATGTGCATGATGTGATCATTACGAAAGAGGCCCCCAACTATCATGTTGAGTAGTGAAGAGTTTGTTTTAGTTCTCGATTTTGGCGCTCAGTATAGTCAGCTTATTGCAAGACGGGTTCGTGAGCTCAATGTATTTTCAGAAATCGAGCCATTTAATTATCCGATAAAAGATATTGTGCGACGTAAACCAAAGGGGATCATCCTTTCAGGAGGTCCGAGCTCTGTCTATGAAGCGGGCGCCCCGCAGATTGACAAGGCATTATTTGATCTAGGTATTCCGGTTCTTGGCATCTGTTACGGAATGCAGCTTATGGCTTATCTGTTAGATGGGGTTGTTACGCCGTCAGACGAAAGAGAGTATGGCGCAGCTAGAATCTTTATAAAAAACAGAAAAGATCTTTTCGCAAATTTACCTGAAGTCTTAAATGTCTGGATGAGTCATGGGGACAGGATAGAAAAAATACCACCAAATTTTCAAATAATCGCAACGAGTGAGAATTCTCCGGTGGCTTCAATGAAGCATAAAGAGCTTCCACTCTTTGGAGTGCAGTTTCACCCCGAGGTTTCCCACACAGATCAAGGGCTAGGGATACTCAAAAATTTTGTAATGGGGATCTCGAAAGCGAGGCCAGGCTGGGAGATGAAAAACTTTATTGGAGAGTCTATTGAAGTAATTAGAAAGCGGGTTGGAAAAGAGAGGGTTATCTGTGGTCTCAGTGGTGGTGTTGATTCCTCTGTGGTGGCCTCCCTAATTCATAAAGCGATTGGTGATCAGCTGACATGCATATTTGTCGATAATGGGCTGCTTAGAAGTAATGAAGTAACAGAGGTAAAAAAAATATTTGGTGATGTACTTAAGATTGATTTAAAAGTAATAGACGCTGCGGATAAATTCTTGTCTGATTTAAGTGGAGTCATAGACCCGGAGGAGAAGAGAAAAAGGATAGGGGGCAGATTCATTGATGTTTTTGAGGAGGAGGCAAAACAAATAAAGGGGGCGGCATTCCTGGCGCAGGGGACGCTCTATCCAGATGTCATCGAATCAGTCTCATTAAAGGGCCCGTCGTCAGTTATAAAATCTCATCACAACGTTGGTGGGTTGCCTCAAAAGATGAATCTGAAACTTCTAGAGCCTGTTCGGGACCTATTCAAGGATGAGGTGCGCAAGCTTGGGCAAGAGCTTGGGCTTCCAGACCCTGTTCTAAAGAGGCATCCATTTCCTGGACCCGGCCTCGCTGTAAGGATTATCGGTGAAGTAACAAAAGCAAACCTGGAGATCCTTAGAAAAGCAGACGCAATTGTGACCGAAGAGATAATCAAATCTGCTCTTTATAATTCATTATGGCAGGTATTCCCTGTTTTTCTCCCATTAAAAACTGTTGGGGTGATGGGGGATGAGCGAACATATGAATCTGTAATTGCGATTAGGGCGGTGCAAAGCAGTGACGGAATGACAGCAAACTGGGCTGAGCTCCCATATCCATTATTAAATTCCATGAGCAGCAGGATCTTAAACGAGGTCAAAGGAATTAATCGGGTTGTCTACGACATCTCCTCCAAACCTCCCGCGACGATAGAGTGGGAATGATTTAGGTATTTTTAGAATTCAGACCAATTTTTTATAATCTATCCTCAGTGCCTTAGCTAATTTTTTTGCAGCTATAAGCCCAATCTGTCTTTTGCCGGATTCCATTGCAGAGATATGGGGTTGAGGAATTTTTGTTTTTTTTGAAAGTTGATGTTGAGTAAGATCTAGCCTCTTTCTATATGCCCTCAAGGCTGCTGATGGTTTACCAGTATCTGGTACCAGGTCTTTAAAGTAGGCTTCAGTTTCAGCTCTATCAAGGGTTTCTTCTTTTGAAGAAAGTATGACGGCCTCTTCAATGATTTTTCTTAAAAGACGCACCTGTTTTGGAAGGAGTGTTAAAAGTTCGGGATGTTTCTCAAAAATAGATTTTTCAATATTTTTAATAGACATTTCTGTATACATCCTTCCTGTGGGCAATTCGAATAATAATTATGTTAGGTTGTTGTACCTGATAAATTAATCTATATTCACGCTTTAATCTAACACTATACATGTTCTGTTCTCCCTTGAGCATCTTGACAATCCAACCCTTTGGAATAGGTCCTTCTGATTTCAAATCTATTCTAAGCTGAGCAGAAATTTCCCTAATTTCTTTAGGTAGCTTCTCGAGTTCTTTGGCCGCGGTTTTAGTAATGTTAACTACCCAGAGGGTCACTATCAATATATACCAAAAATGGTATATTTAGTCAATTAAAAAGTCCGGGAATGATTTAAGCAATATGCCTCTTCCTCAAATTGCACAAATAAGGATCACTATCCAGAAAAATTTTGCCAGAAAAATTTTGATAGATAGGGTTAATTAGTATTATCTTTCAGTATGGCTTCGAATTCCTTCGTACATCTTCATCTCCACACACAATATAGTCTTTTGGATGGTGCGATTAAATTTTCTGATCTATTTCGAATGGCCAAACATTATGAGATGCCGGCGGTAGCGATTACAGATCATGGAAATCTGTTTGGTGCGCTGGAGTTTTATCAGCACGCGAAAGAGGCTGGGGTAAAACCGATTATTGGTTGCGAGGTCTATTATACTATAGGGAGCCGATTTGATCGTGGGGAGGAGGTTAAGAATAGCAGAAAGAAGCTGCATCATTTAACCATGCTCGCGCAGGACAGGGAGGGGTATAAAAATTTATGTAAGATGGTTTCGGCTGCCTATATGGAGGGGTTTTATTATAAACCCAGGGTAGACAGGGAGCTATTGGAGCGTTTTTCAAAGGGATTGATCTGCTTTTCTGGTTGCCTCGCGAGTGAGACTTCATACTTAATTCTGAATGAGCAGGAGGAAGAGTTAAAGAATAGGTTTAAGTGGTACAGGGATCTGTTTGAAGATAGGTATTTTTTGGAGATTCAGGAGAATGGGCTCTCTGAACAGAATCTGGTTAACAAGCGATTATTGCAGTTCAGTTCAGAGTTGGGGATTCCGCTGATTGCCACAAATGATTGTCACTATCTAAAGCAGGAGGATGCCGCCGCGCAGGATATTCTGGTCTGTATTCAGACCGGCAAGACCTTGTCTGATTCAGACAGAATGCGGTTTGGTACGGATGAATTCTATTTTAAATCTCCGGAGGTTATAAGAAAACAGTTTAACTATTGTCCGGAGGCCTGTGATAACACATTAAAGGTTGCTGACCGATGTAAAATTGAGTTTAGCTTCGGGAGATATTTCCTTCCAAAATTTGAGATTCCTTTACTTGCGGCTCGGAATGACAAAAGCGTCATTGCGAGCGAAGCGCCCGTCATTGCGAGCGCCAACTGTCATTCCCGCGAACGCGGGAATCTGGATCCCCGTTTTCACGGGGATGACACAATCGTCATTGCGAGCGAAGCGAAGCAATCTCGCGGTGAGATTGCGGAGCCTGTCCTGAACGCAGTGAAGGATCTCCCTTCCCCTCCTCGCAATGACGGAAATTCTGGGAATGACGTTCAGACGCTTGAGGAATATTTTGAAGAGTTGTCGACTAAGGGTCTGCAACAAAGGCTAAAGGCGATGCGTGATCTCGGGGAGGCGCCGGATGAAGAGGTTTATAATGCGAGGCTTGGGAGCGAATTAAATATTATAAAGGCGATGGGTTTTGCCGGATACTTTTTGATTGTTTGGGATTTTATCCGTTTTGCAAAAGAGCAAAATATTCCCGTGGGACCGGGTAGGGGATCCGCGGCAGGAAGCCTTGTCGCTTATTCGTTAATGATTACCGATGTGGACCCTATAAAGTACAACCTGCTTTTTGAAAGGTTTTTAAATCCGGAACGTATCAGTATGCCGGATATGGATATCGATTTCTGCATGGATCGTCGTGGGGAGGTTATCAAATATGTGACGGAGAAGTATGGGGCGAATAAGGTTGCGCAGATTATTACCTTTGGAAAGATGCAGGCTAAGGCGGCCATAAGGGATGTGGGGAGGGCTCTCGATTTTCCGTATGGGGAGGTGGATAAGATAGCGAAGCTTGTTCCAAACCAGTTAAATATCTCAATTGAAAAGGCGCTTGAACAGGAACCGCGGTTACTGAGTCTGATCGAGGGTGATGGAAGGGTTCGTCATTTAATCAAGATGGCGCAGGCGCTTGAGGGTTTGGTGCGGCATGCCTCGATTCATGCCGCCGGGATTGTTATCTCGGAGGAGCCCATGGAGGAGTATGTTCCGCTCTTCAGGGGGAAGGAGGGAGAGGTAGTAACTCAGTTTGACATGAAGAATGTGGAGAAGATTGGATTAATTAAGTTTGATTTTCTTGGGCTTACTACCTTGACGGTGATTCAACAGGCAACGGAGATGATTCGGGATAACAAGGATCCAATTTTTGATATCTCAAAGATCGGACAAAATGATGCAAGGGTATTCGAACTTCTGGGACGGGGTGATACTTTAGGTGTTTTTCAGCTGGAATCTTCAGGGATGCGCAATATTCTTACCCGCCTGAAACCAAACTGTTTTGAGGATATAACCGCCGTAAACGCGATGTATCGTCCAGGACCGCTTGGTAGTGGAATGGTGGATGATTTTATAGACCGGAAGCATGGAAAGATTGCTATCAAATATGATCTGCCTGAATTGGAGGAGATCCTGAAGGATACTTATGGGGTTATCCTCTTTCAGGAACAGGTGATGAAGATTGCAAATGTTCTTGCAAACTATTCCATGGGTGAAGCAGATCTTTTGCGCCGGGCGATGGGGAAAAAGCAGTCTGATGAGATGAGAAGACAGAAGGATAGGTTTATAAGTGGCGCTACAGGGAGGGGTATCCCTTACATCGTAGCCGAAAGAATCTTCGATCTAATGGCAAAGTTTGCCGAGTACGGATTCAATAAATCTCATAGCACGGCTTACGCGATGGTTGCTTACCAGACAGCGTATCTCAAGGCTTATTATCCACATGAGTTTTTTGCCGCCCTTCTTACCGCCGAAATGGATAATACAGACAAGGTTACTGCGTATATCCAGGATGCCAGGGAGCATAAGATTGAGATTCTTCCTCCGGATGTGAATGAGAGCCAGTGGCATTTCTCGGTGGTTGATGGAAGGATCAGGGCTGGGCTTGGTGTAATCAAGGGGGTAGGTGAGGCGGCTATCGAGTCGATGCTGGAGGCGAGGAATTTTGGTGGCCCTCTCAGGGATATCTATGATTTTTGCGAGCGTGTCAGTCATCAAAAGGTTAACAAGAAGGTTATGGAGGCTTTAATTACCTCA
>MGRR01000028.1:0-2268 GCA_001798265.1 Deltaproteobacteria bacterium RIFCSPHIGHO2_12_FULL_43_9 | reverse complement strand
CTTCTTTCCATCCTCGATCAGGCGATAGAAAAGGGTGTTTCAACACAGGAGGATATCGATAGTGGTCAGACTAATCTGTTTGAATCTTTCTCTTCCGAAACCTCTGTTATGAATAAGGAGCATTTTTTCCCAAGGGTTATGGAATGGCCTGTTCGTCAAAGGCTTGCCAAAGAGAAGGAGGTGCTTGGATTTTATATAACCGGTCACCCTCTTGAGGAGTGCAGGGGTAAGATTGTGGCGCTGGCAAACGCCGATACCTCTACCTTAACCGATAAAACAGGCAAAAGAGAGGTTATACTCGGTGGGATAGTGAACCGTTTGCGTGAGACATTGACCAGAAAAGGTGACAGAATGGCGTTTGTAACCTTTGAGGATCTTAAGGGCACGGTTGAGGTGATTGTTTTTAGCGATCTTTTTGCCAAGGTATCTGATTTACTGGTTACGGAGGAGCCGCTTTTGCTTAAAGGAAATCTTGAGGCCTCTGATGAGGGGGCAAAAATAATTGCGACCGAAATCCTGCCTCTCTCCGAGGCCCACAAGCGGGAGACAAAAAAGGTTCATATTGTGATAAATCAAAATAGAACCTCCCACACCGATCTTGTGAAGGTTAAACATGTGTTAAATAAGCATAGGGGTGCCTGCAGGGCATATCTCTATTTCAAGGATCGGATCTCTGGCTCACATTCCACGATGGCTCTCGATGATTCTCTCCGCCTTGCTCCGACCGATGAACTTGTGAAAGAATTGGAGGGGCTGCTCGGTCCCAGTTCGGTGAAGTTTTCATGAGATATTTTATAACGATATTTCTCGCGATTCTTAGCTTTAACGCGGTGGCCAGGGCTGAACTTGTAACCATAGAGGTTAAAGGGGAGGCCCACGTTGAAGAGGAAGCCTTGTCGCAGGCAACCCTAAACGCGGTAAATGACGCCAAGAAAAAAGCGGTGGAACTTCAGATATTGTCTCTGCTACCTGAAGACGTGATTGAGAAAAGTTCAAAGATAATCCAAGAAAAGATCTATGACCAGATGGAGCGGTTTGTCGTAAGATACTCCACCGTAAAAAGTGGAGAGGTATATGAAAATATATTAACCGTTACCCTCGAAGCCGTTGTGGACGTTGGGAGTATAAGAAGGGAACTGGTAAAGAGCGCTATCTTGAAAAATCCAGCCGAAAGCACAACGGGCAAAGAGGCTATTGAGGTGAGATTTACCGGTATAAAGGAAATCACAAGGCTTGCCCGGTATGAGGAGTGGCTTCAGACATCCGTGCCCGGCATAAAGTCCCTTCTTCCGCGCTCAATGAAAAGTGGTGAGGCTATATATAGTGCAATGATAGATGGTAGCCTACGGGAGGCGGTTTCATTATTAGGATCTAGAATGCCTGATGGAGCTCGTGTTACTCTTAATGTAGATGATCAACAGAGTAAAACACGACTCGAAATTCAGGTTCTAGAGAAATGAATGTTATCTCAAACCTTCCAAATGTTATTTCAGCGGTTCGTTTAATAATTGCTCCGATTATCCTGATCCTTCTTATCAGGATGGAGCATAGGATAGCATTAATCATATTTCTTGCCGCGGCTCTCTCGGATCTCCTGGATGGTTATCTTGCCAGAAGGTATCAGTTAAAAACAAAAATCGGCGCGCTGCTCGATCCCTTGGCCGACAAACTTTTGGTTTTTCTCTGTGTCACATATTTTGTAGTTCTCAGTCAGGCCCCATGGTGGTGGCTGGCTATTCTGGTTTTGAGAGATGTATCCCTCATAATCGGATTCTCTTTGTTAAAAACCATCACGGTTCCGGTGGAGATTTTTCCGACTATTCTTGGCAAGGCGGCAACCGCGTTTAATATGTTAGCACTGGTTTTTTTAATGGCCTCAACATTTAAACCTATTCTTACTGATCCATTTATAGCACCACTGGTTATGCTGGCGGCGTTTGTTACGCTCTCTTCTTTTATCCAGTATACGATAAAGTGGTTTGCTATTTATCGTAAAAAGGAAAGGTAATGTTTGCTTCCTTCAGGATTGTAATTATCGCCAGCATTTTTAGTTTTTTAACCGGATGCTCCGCCTCTTTGGGTGGATATCTTCTGAAACAGGGGGTAACCCAGTTAAAAATTAATTCAAAAAAGATCCCGGTTGATAAAGCCCTTAAAGATCCGAATATCCCTGAAGAGATAAAGTCGAAGCTGGAATACGCGCAGGCGGTAAAACAATACGCGGAGGATAGTCTGGGACTGGAAAAGAGTAAAAACTACACCTACTAT
>MGRR01000027.1:5990-8554 GCA_001798265.1 Deltaproteobacteria bacterium RIFCSPHIGHO2_12_FULL_43_9 | reverse complement strand
AATGTCCTTGCAGTTAGTGCTCCAAATGTTGAGTTCTGATCAAGGGTGATTGTACCTGTGCCAGGCGTATCATTCTGTGTAATAAATGCTGTCGCTCCTGTTACTGTAATTACTCCACTATCTGTAATCGCGTTCTTAGATGTTATTGCGAATGTGCTTGTGGTGCCCGATGTCCCTATATCTGTTGCCGCATTCTCTAGTACCGAGATTGCTCCTTCTGCATAAGCGCTATCTGCCGCGTTTCTTGCCTGCAAACTTAATGTTCCAAATGTGCTTGCTGCCTGATCAAGTGTAATTGCAGCTCCAACGTTACTTAATGTCTTAAAGGTTGATGCATCTGTCGCAGCAATTGTCCCGCTATCTGTAATTGCTCCGGTTGAGGTCACAGCAAATGTGCTTGTGGTTCCTGATGCTCCTATATCTGTAGCTGCATTCTCTAGTAGTGAAATTGCTCCTGCTGCATAAGCACTATCTGCCGCATTCCTTGCAGAGAGTGTTACCGAACCATAGGTTCCAGAGCCTCCGTCTAATGTAATTGCCGCTCCAACGTCACTTTTTGTTTTAAATGATGCTGTATCCGTAACGGTATGAGTACCGCTATCTGTGATTGCCCCTGTTGCTGTAGCTGCAAATGTGCTTCCTGTATCTATCGTTGCAAGATCCATTGCCGCGCCTTCGTAGACCGAAATTGCGCTTGCGACTGTGGAACCCCCACCGGAATTCAGGGTGCGTAGTGTAAGAGCGCCAAATGTAGAGGCTGTCTGATCAAGCGTGATTGTGCCTGCGCCAACTGTACTGTTCTTGGTAACAAATGATGTCGCTCCACTGGCTGCGAGCGTTCCACTATCTGTAATTGCACCTGTTGAAATAACAGAGAGAGTACTGGTTGTGCCAACCGAGGCTAGATCCATGTCGGTGTTTTCTGTCACCGAGATCGCCCCTGCCGCGTCCGCGCTATCTGCGGCGTTCCTTGCTAAAAGTGTTAATGCACCATAGGTTCCGGCGCCGCCATCTAGCGTGATTGCAGCTCCGGCGTCACTTTTTGTTTTAAATGATGCTGTATCCGTAATAGTATGAACCCCACTATCTGTGATTGCCCCAGTCGCCGTAGCCGAGAATGTGCTTCCTGTATCTATCGTTGCGAGATCCATTGCCGCGTTTTCATAGATAGAGATCGCGCTTGCTACTGTGGAGATTCCACCGGAATTCAGGGTGCGCAGTGTTAATGATCCGAATGTTGATCCTGTCTGGTCAAGGGTGATTGTACCCGTACCTACTGATGCCCATGTGATAAATGATGTAGCTCCGGTAGCGGTTAAGGTTCCGCTATCGGTGATTGCTCCTGATTTTGCTGTAAACGAAGCTGTACTGGTTGTCCCAACCGAGGCCAGATCCATCGCCGCGTTTTCCGTTACCGAGATTGCCCCTGCTGCGTCTGCGCTATCTGCCGCGTTCCTTGCCAAAAGCGTCAATGAACCGTAGGTGCCAGTGGCATCATTTAGTGTAATTGCTGCTCCGGCGTCACTTTTTGTCTTAAACGATGCCGCACCCGTAACAGTATGCGTTCCACTATCTGTGATTGCTCCTGTTGAAATAACAGAGAGAGTGCTGGTTGTGCCAACCGAGGCCAGATCCATCGCAGCATTCTCTGTTACCGAGATCGCCCCTGCTGCGTCTGCGCTATCTGCCGCGTTCCTTGCTGAGAGCGTTAATGAACCGTAGGTGCCAGAGCCCCCATCCAAGGTAATTGCAGCTCCCGCGTCACTTCTTGTTTTAAATGATGCTGTATCCGTAATGGTATGAACCCCACTATCTGTGATTGCCCCAGTCGCCGTAGCCGAGAATGTGCTTCCTGTATCTATCGTTGCAAGATCCATTGCCGCGTTTTCATAGACCGAGACCGCACTTGCAACCGTGGAAGCTCCCCCCGAATTCAGGGTCCGTAGTGTAAGAGCTCCAAATGTTGAGGCTGTCTGATCAAGCGTGATTGTTCCTGTGCCAACTGATGCTAGTGTAACAAATGATGTCGCGCCACCAATCGTCACCGTTCCACTATCTGTAATTGCCCCCGTCGCGGTTACGGTTGCGGTACCCGTTACAGAAGATGCACCGAAATTCAACGCATCTGCATTATCAAGGGTCAGGTTACCAGTAATAGAGGTAGCATTAACATTCTTAACCGTTGTATCGATATCTACGTTACCACTTGAAGTAATATCAATTACGGCAGCGCCACCTCCAATAGAGACGTCAGTTCCGGTAGTGGAGCTGGAGATCGCGCCAGTACTAAATGTCAATGTTTCACCGGTGCCCAATGTAAGGGTGTTAGTAGTAAACGTTACGGCACCGCCTCTTATCGTAAGACTGTATGTTTCCGCGCTTAGATCAATTGATCCTAAAGATGCGATGCCAATCGCGCCTGTTCCACCAGATGCTCCAATCGTTAAGGTTCCGGTTGAGGACAAGGTCGATAATTCTCCACTAGTTAGGCTAAGTGTTCCAGTAGCATCGTTAATCGCGATAGTCCCGGCTGACGCCGCGGGTTGAATGACTATTCCGTCATT
>MGRR01000027.1:5056-5981 GCA_001798265.1 Deltaproteobacteria bacterium RIFCSPHIGHO2_12_FULL_43_9 | reverse complement strand
TGAACCGCCACCACTTAAGGCTACATCAGCAGCGGTAATCGTCAGCACCCCAGTGCTGGCAGAGAGGGCTGTAGCGCCGTTTGTCGTAAGTGTACCGGCACCACTAGCGTCGAAATCGGCATTTAAGGTCATCGGATCACCTGTACTTAAACCGGTAGCACCAGAGAATGTAATCCCGTTGGTAGCCAGAACACTTACAGCCGCCGCTTTAGCGCCACCGATGGAAACAGATTCGTTAAATGTAAAGGCTGTGTTTGTGATTGTAACAGCACCGGTGCCAACACCATCACTCCCCGCTGTTGTACCCTGCCCGAATGTTAATGTCCCTGATGCTGCGGATAATAGATTAATTTCCGTATTGGATAAAATATCTGTCGTTAAGGTATCAGTAGAACGTGAAAGAGCGATATTGATGCCTGTAGCTGAGCTTCCGGAATCAATTGATGCCGTCCCCGCGAACGTAAAACCCGCGCCCATTAACTGAATGGCCCCGCCACTGGATGAAACACTGGCGCTAGCATTCATGATCAGGCTCCCGACACCCGTTGCACCACCGGTCGCGTCAGGGGAATCTGCCTGTAGATAGATGTCGGCGCCACTGGTATTAATCGCTGAACTACTATCGAGTGTTATATCATCACCCGCCTGAAAGGTGACCCTCTCTCCGGAGGTCTGGTTTGTAAGATTCAAAACGACACTGGAGTTTAGGGTTATATCTGTCTCTGCCTGTATAACGATATTACCTGTAACTGCCTCAATCGCAGCCTCACCCAGGGTCCAAGTGGCACCGGGACCCTCCGCGAAGAGGATTGTTGGCAACTCAGCATCTTCAGCCCCTACGGCTTCTTGAATAGTCACATTGTTAGGATCGAGTAAAAGAGTACCATCCGTTCCCGCAGGGGCTCCTGTATCCACCAAACCAAAA
>MGRR01000027.1:0-4990 GCA_001798265.1 Deltaproteobacteria bacterium RIFCSPHIGHO2_12_FULL_43_9 | reverse complement strand
GCCGAAGCCGTACCATAAAACTTTGTCCAGTCATCCGCCCATGTAATAATCTTCCCACCATCACCATTTGTAATCGCGTCAGCCTTGAGGGTTGAATCAGCGCTTACGATAGTTTTGGTGGCGTTTTGAACAGCTCCTTTACCCTGAAAATCGCCACCGACGAGGATCGTTCCACCACCTATATCACCACTTGCGTTAAGAACTGAGCCGTTTACAACCCCTACGTTGTCACCAAGGATATTTATCTCACCACCCTTTGTTCCGGATGAGCCTGTAACATCGATATCCGCACTACTTGCCAATATTTGTGAAGGGGTTTCGGGATTATCTGATTTTCCACTCGATAAGAGTACTTTGCCACCACTTCCATCATAATTTTTTGCAACGAACGAGCCGGAGGCAACTATGCTCCCGCCATTCGAGGTTAAAAATACACGACCATCCTTTACTAAAGAACCGGTCGCCGTTGTCGTACCGGTATGGTTAATCGCAAGGGCATACATGTTACCATGTGCTTTTAATTCGGCTTGTGTAGCTTCAATTAAACCCGAATGAGAGATTCCAGTCCCGCTTCTACTACTAGACTCAGTAGGACGAACAAATAATCTCTCCTCACCAACCTCGGCGAGGATAATGTCGTCACCCGCGGCAACACGAGCAGCCCCTTCCGGGGCTGAAATCGTACCCTGGTTATCGACATGCCTCGCTATAAGTACAACATCACCATGCGTTGCCTTAATAATACCCTTGTTTTCGATCGAGGCATCCGAGGTTCCGGTAAAGTTCATATCCTTACCAGCTAAAAACTGCTCGTTCGCAACATTCATGGTAGAGGCAACGGAGGCAGCGGTATTAACCTGCCCAGTTGGGGCAACCACAATTCCATTTGGGTTTACAAGGTATACTTGACCATTTGAGGTTAGGGTTCCGCTAATGGTTGAAACATTTCCGGATATTACGCTATTCATGACTGAAGAGGTTACGCTTGGTTGGACGAAACTGGTAAGTTCACCGGTCCCGATAGAAAAATCCTGCCAGTGAATTATGGTGTCATCGGTATGGGTCGTGACGGTCAGGGTAGTGTCCGTTCTTATAAAATCAGCAGACCCCACCTCGACATGCTCACCTACAGGGTTGCCGTAGAGAGCAGGCGAAGCAAGGAATGCTACCTGAAAGGCTATCAGGACAAACCTGATACATCTTCTTATTGGCGTTTGATAAAACACAAAACACCCACCTCACGAAACGTTCCACTTACACATGGGTACGAAGGTTGATAATCAACGTAAGTATTTGTGAATAACTCTATGTGACAACTACCGTTTTTTAGATTTGCAATTTCAGAATTGAACCGGAACCCCTGCGACAAAACCCCTTAATACTCCTTAAGGTATTATAATATAATCCAGACTGAATTTTAACTTAATATTAAGAAGTTAGCTCAATTTTGGACAGAACTTTAGACAACCATCTTACGTTTTACTCAGTAGTGTAGAGTAGTAATCAATACGTCTCTTAACGATTGAACCCTTGAATGGGGTGTTCAGTGAATTTAACGATTTTTCGTAACCATTCAGTTGTCATTCCCGTACCCCGTTTTCACGGAGTACAGGCTGCAGCGGGAATCTACGATTAATGTCATCCCGGGATTAATGTCATCCCGGTGAAAACCGGGATCTGGATCCCTGCTTTCGCAGGGATGACACACGTGCTAAATAGTTACGATTTTTATATGAATGTCCGCCACGTAATAAATGTCTTCCGCCCCGGTTTTATTACAATGTTCACACTCTCCCATTTTTCCCCTGTTATCTCACCAACGCGGTCTAATGCCTCTATCCTGATCCTGTGCCTGCCAGATTTCAGGGGAATCCTCGCAATCTGAAAAGATTCCGGCAACGTAGACCACTGCCTTAAATCCGCCCTTTCGGTCATGAGCATTGTAAGAAGGGCTACATCACCCAGAAGTTTGTTCTCTTTTCTGATCTGCTCCGCAATGACCACCTTGGTTGCTATCGCAGCCGCGCGTTTTGCGATTATCTGCGCGTAAACATCGTTTAATGTTCTTTTCGCGATATAATCCACATCCATGATCTTCTCTGTTTTCACGCTGGCAGTTCCATCAACAATGAGATTTGCGGAGACGCCAAGTGTTGGCCTTGTAAAGAGTTTCGGTAAAATTTGCGCGTCGGGATTTGGCAATTTCTGCGGCGCCAAACCCTGCTGGTAGACAAGAACCAGCTCGCCATATTTTTTGTTTTTCCAGTTAGGATCTATTTTTATCTCCGGATATTCCTTTTGCCACCTTTCAAGCGCGTCTTGATTTCCGGAAAGCCACGCAGTCCGGATCAGGTCACTTTTTAAAGAAGAGACCGAGGCATCCTGCTCATACGCCTTTACGTAATCTATGTAGGCATCATCCCACTTCTTATCCTCTTCCCAGATCATTGCCGAAAGATATCTCGCAAATGGATTCTGCCTGAAACCCTCCCCCAGATCCTTCGTCATAAAGTTCATCTTCTCATTCAGGCGTCTGGTCTCAACAAGCGCATCCTCGAGGTTATTTTGGAGCAGATAATTAAGCGCCAGATACGCGTTGATAAGAACCTTCTCGTAGTTCTCCCCTTTATACTGAATCATCTCCTCATTTACGATTAATGATCCGGCTATTCTGGTAACACTATGATAATCCTTGAACTCGGCCAGTTTGTCCGCTTTCAGAAATGCCTTTGTACTCTCATCGTATCTGCCTGCCAGTTGCAGAACAGTCGCGTAATCAAACAGATAGGCAAGCTGATCATTCCCCTCTTTTTCAGCCAAGGGTTTAAGAGAGGCCACGGCAGGTTCCATGTTGCCACGACGCATATCATGGACAGCGCCCCTAACCTTAGTCTGATAGGTGGCACATCCTGCCAGTACAAATATGGAGAGGAATATAAAAAGTGCCCCAGCAAATCTGCGGGGACCTATATTCCAAAATAAGGAGTTCATCTGCTCCTCTTTCTTACATGCCTACATGCTGTTTTCTATATAGCTTTCTGATCTGCTTGTGGTCTGTCCACGCGATCAGACCCGTTTTCAGGTTTGTCAGGTTTAGCGTCAATTTGTAATAGACCGTCTTCTTTTTACCGGCCTCCTGGACGATGGAATCAAGACGACCATTCAGGACATAATCGGCACCGACCTGAGATCCACGTTTTGATTTCGTCGATTCTGTTACCGTTCCTTCCTGGTAATCATATTCCTCGGCAATATCTCCACGCGCCTGTTTGTCTACAAACTGGACCTGACCATTGCTGGTCAACTCAACACGGAGCATATCCATGATACTTTCAGTATCGATATGTTCGCTTGTCTTGTTTTGCAGCTTTGTAATCATGACAATCGGTTGACGATTGGAATTCGCATTGCCATAGGCACGGGTTGTGTAGACCATTTTATCTACCAACTCCTTTACCGCAACCTGCATATCTGTCTCAGACCACTGATCATTCAACAGATTTTCAGACTCAACATTCTCATCATATGTCCCCTTCACAAATGCCCGCGGGCCACACGATGTAAGAGAGAGCACTACTGCTCCTACAATAAATAGGTTAAAAAAACGCATATTTTTCTCCTGGGTAAAATCAGTTATTAACTGGGCGGGTTAATCTTATCCGCCAGATAGTTGTGAAAAGCAAATCTCATACCAGGAATATTGATTCTGTCAGGATTAGAAACCGTGTTATTTCAGGTGGTTATCTGAATGAGGTTTAGTGAGGAGTGACAAAAATGGCAATTTTGGGACAATTAAGGGGTCAGACCCCTTTTCCTAAATAGGGCTTACCCAGGGTACAAGGTAGTAAAGGATTCTTTTCTCACCATTAAGATTTATCCAGAAGAGCTTTCCTATTCCTATCTCATCATAACCACACACAATGGACCATTCATTCATTGTTGGGGCATTACCTGATCTTAAATCACTATGTGCGATACCCGGAGCCGCGTAGAAAGCGTTATCGCCCCTTGGCGATCCAAATGGTACATGAGGATACGACTGAAAAACCGCCTTCTGCGTGGTCCTATCAAATATTCGCCCAGTCCAATTCCTGATCATTACTAGGATGCCCCATGCATCCAACTCGAAATATCCATTTGATCCTGGGGAATCAAAATAATCTAAAGCCCTGATACGAAGCGTCGCTAAAACATTTCCTGATTCATCTCTGACCTGTAAATGATTATTTTGCAGTGATCCTGAAACAAAAGGCTCCTCTGACCAAAGCTTCTGACATTCCTGCTCAGAATCGGGCGAGGTTGGTGGCGCTGGAGGGGGAGGCAATGGCGGGCCCGTCGGTATTGTCGCGGCAACGCGACAATTAAATCTTGCGTGAAGGCTCGGGCTTGCGATCATCAATGCATCGAGAATTGTAACAGTCCCATTTCCATCAACGTCCGCAGCCCTCTCCTGGCAAGGGGTCGGTGAAAATGAGTGGGCGGCAATCTGCGCTGCTAACAGCGCGTCCATGACATTCACCGCGCCATCTCCATTAACATCACCGCATGTGCCACGACATTGAGTTGTGGTCGCGGATGATAAAGCAGCTGTTGCGCCCGTTGTTAATACCGGTGCTGGCACTGATCTTGATAAGGCACTTGAAGCAATAGCCCCGCCGCCTGACGAGGATGTCCCCAATGAAGGCGATGGGGAGCTCCCACAACCGACAATCGCAACAGAGGAGGCAAGGATAATAGTGTTCAAGGCTTTATACATAAACTGATTTTTCATAAATCGAATATATATAGAGCAAGATACGTACCTGAATTTTAACTGTAATATCAGGCAGTTAAATTGAGGATTCTGTAGATTATTTTTCCAGTGTCAATAAAAGGGGAATTTGCTGCCGTCATCCCGGGCCAACCATTCGTCATCCCGGGCCAACCATTCGTCATCCTGAGCGAACCATCCGTCATCCTGAGGCGAACCATCCGTCATCCTGAGGCGAAC
>MGRR01000026.1:3995-8578 GCA_001798265.1 Deltaproteobacteria bacterium RIFCSPHIGHO2_12_FULL_43_9 | reverse complement strand
TTTAATGTTGTAAAAGAGGTTATGAAGGAGATCGGTGGCTCGATTAAGTTAGAAACCGAACCGGGTAAAAAGACCCAACTTACCATCTCTGTCCCGGTCTCAGCATCCATCTCGCCGATGCTTCTTGTTAGTATAAAGGGGAATATTTATAGCATTCCGCTTGCAAATGTAAGGACGACAGCCCTTGTAGAACCGGACCAGATCCACAAGGTTGAAGATAGGCTTATGGCGTGGGTTGACGATGAGGTGATACCTGTTTGCGCGCCAGCAGGGCTTTTCCCGACGATAAAAGAGAAGGGTGCGTTTCCGATCGTAATACTTTCAGACGCTGATAGGACAGGTGCTTTGGTAGTGGATAAGCTGATAGGTGAGGAGGAGTTGCTTCTTAAGAGGCTAGGAAAAGAGAGTGTGCATGGAATTCGGGGTGCTACTCTTTTAACAGACGGATCTGTCTCCCTGATTATCGATGTAGAGTCTATGCTTCCAGCAAAGGAGGGGTAGATGATCGGGCTTTTTGAGGAGATGTTGCAATCCGGGTGTGCCAATATTACCAGGCAACTCTCTTCTCTCTTTAATTCCCCCGTCACCGTAGAGGTAAAAAAAGATAGTAAGATTTCATATAAGGGATCTACTCACGTTATCTTCTCGCTTATTTCATGGGAGGGGGAGAGTGAGGGGATAGTTAGCCTTGTTCTTGATTTTGACAGCGCCATAAAAATTTCGAATCTTCTAACCAAATCGCCGAAAAAAGAGAAAGATTTTTTAAATGAAGAGCAGTTTTCTATGTTTCGCGAGTTAACCAGTATTATTTCACATGGTTTGGTAGATGATCTGGCAAACAGGGTTAACAATAAGTTTTCGCTTGGCACACCCTCAATCTTTATAGGTCCTGTAGGATCCCTAGAGAAGCTGCTCTCATCCAGGGTCCTCTCCTGTGAGCAGGATCAATCTGCAATCATTCAGGTAAGGTGTAAGGATCTATTTGAGGTACAGGTATTTTTTGCGCCGACAATGAGATTTATAGAGTGGGCTGAAGCAGCCTGATTGGAGACTGGTTATGGACGAGAAAGAAAAAATTAGTAAACAAACGATCCTCGTTGTTGAGGATGATAAGGTTGTATCAGATATATTAAAGGATTGCTTAGAGGCATCAGGATATTCCGTTTTGGTGGCGGAGGATGGGAGAGAGGGGTTAATTCAGGCCCAGGAGGCGCACCCCGACATGATTGTCCTCGATATTATGCTTCCTTACGCGGATGGTTTTGAGGTGCTGCATAAGCTTAAAGATCAGCAGGATACAGTCAATATTCCGATAATTATATTGACATCTAAGACGGGAGAGGCGGACGTGCTTCGTGGTTTGGAATACGGGGCCAAAGACTACATGATAAAGCCCTTTAGTTTTCCGGAGTTGCTTATAAGAATACGCCGCCATTTACCCGTTCCTAAATAGAGTGATATCTGAATATGGATAAGAGCAAGTATGTTAGAGACGTTAGAGCATGGTATCAGTTTTATAGGATGGCCGATTGTTATATGGTTCTGCGTTATTTTACTCGCCCTCATTATTTTATGTTTTTATAGATTTTTCATAAATCTTCGTACAGCCAGGGATGGTAAGTTAAAAAACCTACTCTTCAATGAAACAAAGAAATATCTAATCGACGGTGATACTACCAAAATAATAAAACTAGCAGAGAGAAGAAGAGGGGAGCCTGTTCTTGCTTCATTGATCCTTGATCTAATGGAGAGGATGAAGGGGGAGGACTACGATAAACTCATCTATGTTGCTAAGGCGGCAGGTTTGAATGCATGGGCCACAAAATGTCTAAAAAGCCACTTGTCGGGCAGGAAACAGAAGGGCCTCACATTGATGAAGCACCTGAGGGACAAATCTGCAGAAGATCTTCTTAGGAAACTCATGAAACATCTAGATCCGGTTATCCGTTACGCGTCCATGGAGGTCCTTGTAAAAACCATGGGTGTGGAGATTATTCCGGAGATCCTAGGTCAACTCTCTGGAGAACCTGTTTCTGCCAGAAGGCAGATATTGCAAACCCTCTCTACACTTGGCCGGCCAGTTATTCTTCCCTTGCTGAATTTTTTAGAAAGTTCAGATGACCCACTTATTCAGGCTCCGGTAATAGAGACCTTTGCCATACTTGGAATCTCTGATCCGGCAGATATTGTATTGGATTACTTAAGAAAGTCGGAAGACCGCCGAGTGCAGTGGGCAGCCCTCTCATTTTTCTATATAGTTCCTTATGAGCCTACTTTTTCTTTGATAGAAGAATATCTAAAAGATGATGATTGGTGGTTTCGTCGGCTTGCCTTGATGGTTCTTACCACCGAGGCTAAACCAGAGATTCTAAAACTTATTTTTCCACTGCTGGAAGACCCCGTTTGGGAGGTGCGTTATTTTGCTGCCCATCGACTAGTTGTTTATGGAGGCGAAAGCAAAAAAATATTAGAAACCATTTCACAAAGTAAAGATAATCCTTCATCAAGCATTATGAAAAGAGTTTTGAAGGAACATGGGATGGGAATCTATCCCGGTTACTCTCCGGTGGGACAATGGCAGCTGCGCTAACAGAGTTTTTATATGGCACCACCGTATTGATAATATATCTGGGTGTTTATTATTTTCTTATTTATAATCTACTAAATACCTTCATATTGATTATGGCTGCGAGATGGATTTTTAGACAGCATTTAGGCCTGAGCAAATATATTTTCAGTCGGTTAAAACAGTCTAGATTTCTTCCAGGTGTAAGCATGATTATGCCTGCCCATAATGAAGAAGAGACGGCCGTAAAATCAGCACGTTTTATGCTCTTTGTCGACTATCCACTCTTTGAGGTGATCATTGTAAATGACGGCTCTACCGACGGTACCATGCAATATCTTATCGAAGCCTACCAACTGGAATCGGTTCCGGTTGACTATAATCAAGCTATTTCTTCAAAACCTATTAAGGCTATCTATAGGTCTAGGGTATTCCCGAACCTGACAGTCATCGATAAAGAGCAGGGTGGAAAGTCTGATGCCCTACTTAAGATTATGCAACCAGTGATAAATAAACCGGCAGAGGTTATAGCCTCTGGTGGGGTTGTACGGATAGCCGAAGGGATTGAGGAGCGAGGGGGAAGGATTATTGGGGTAAAAACACCAAACCGCATAATTTCTCTAACCCAGGTGGTGGAGTACCTAAGGGCATTTTTATGGGGGCGTATCGGGTTTTCAGCAATAAATAGCCTACTTATTATCTCTGGTGCCTTCGGTCTTTTCAGACGAGACGCTGTAGTCGAGGTTGGAGGATATAGCACCAAACATATTGGCGAAGATATGGAGCTTATTGCACGTTTACATAAGTTATTTTGTGATAAAAAAAGAAAATATCAGATCGCATTCCTCCCAGACCCAGTCTGTTGGACGCATGGCCCCACTGATTATAAAACCCTCTACAAACAGCGTACCCGTTGGCAGCGTGGCTTGGGGCAGGTCCTTTTTACCCACCGGGGACTTTTGTTTAACCCGCACTACAAAACAGTTGGCTGGTGTTCATTTCCGCACTTTGTTTTCTTTGAATTTTTAGGTCCACTCTTCGAATTGCTGGTCTATCTGACCATCCCACTTGCCATATTTCTCAAGCTTATATCTCCTCAAATGATAGTTATACTATTTCTATCTATTTTCGTGTTTACACTATCCGTTACACTGGCAACCGTAGTACTGGACCAGCTCGCCTTCCCGCACTTTACTCGAGTAAGAGACATAGTAAAAATCATGGCCGGGGCAGTAATTGAAACATTTGTAATTCGTTTTTTTCAAACATGCTGGAAAGCCTACGCAGTACTAACCCTCTTCTTCCGCTGGAAAAGAAAATGGTAAAAGGCAACTTCGGAAAAGGGGTCAGACCCCTATTTGTGTTGACGTTGGCTCTTTTGTTTACTATTGGATTGCCATGCCTAGAATTGCTCGCATAGCTTCCGGTGGAACGGTTTTCCATGTCTTGAACCGCTCAGTGGGGCGAATGCCTATTTTTTTAACTGACAAAGATTATGAAGCGTTTGAGCGTGTCATCGAGGAGACTCTTGACGTCGTTCCGATGAGAATTTGTGCATATTGTGTCATGCCCAATCATTGGCACTTTGTACTCTGGCCAGAGAATGATGAAGACCTCGCCAAGTTCATGCAGCTACTGACGACTACACATACTCAGCGCTGGAAGCACCACAAGAATTTGGTCGGAAGTGGGCCTCTCTATCAAGGACGATACAAGTCGTTTCCTGTGATGACTGATAGATACTTTTATCAAGTTATTCGGTATGTGGAGAGAAACCCTCTTCGTGCAAACCTAGTGCATCGTGCGGAGCATTGGCGTTGGTCAAGCCTGGCTAGGCGTAGTGAAGAGGCTGTAGATCAGGGAGGGGTTGTTAGCAACTTGCCATTGGAGCTTCCATCGAACTGGCTTCAAATGGTAAATGAACCGCAACATGAATTGGAACTCGAGGCCCTGCGACGTTGTGTCCGACGAAATCAACCGCTAGGTACTGATACATGGGTCAAACAAATTGCAAAAC
>MGRR01000026.1:231-3951 GCA_001798265.1 Deltaproteobacteria bacterium RIFCSPHIGHO2_12_FULL_43_9 | reverse complement strand
AAGGGGTCAGACCCCTTTTCGGTGTCAGATTCTGCCTAAGAAAAAAGGGGTCTGACCCCTTAGTTTCTTATTTCTGTTTTTCTATCCATGGGCGATAACTTTCGTAAGAGTGGATTATAAATCCATCAAAACTTGGATATTGTAAAAACTCTAATTCAGATTGCTGTTTTACTTCTTGTAAATCTTTTATTGTTTTACTACTAAAAGTAAGCTTGCTTGATGGAACCTGAATCGTCCTAGTCTGCTTAAGTACAATTGCATCTTTTGTCGGTGTCTTGCCTTGTTCCGGGACCAGGGTGAGCTGAGTTTTTGAGCCCCCCATTTTTTTTATTACTAACTTTTTACCCTTTCCAGTAGAAGCAAATTCAATGATTGTTTCATCAGGTAGTGGATAAGTTTCTAAACCGACATATATTTTTTTCCCATTTTTTGAAGCGTATTCTAATTCATCAGTTGCATGAGCTATTACCCCATCAGCTCCATAGGCTTGAGTCCGATAGTCCATTATTCCTACGCCATCCAGGAGATCGATCATATGCTCGGTCATTGGGCGCCCTTTCAAGGATGTAGTTGGTTCAAAATATTCATTTAAACCATCGAACCAGAACGGTATGTCGGCGCTCAATTCAATGCCCCCTTTCTGGGTTAGTACCTTCGATTTTCCTAGTAGGGTTAGGTACTGTTTTAAAATTTCCTCTTTTAGAACCCCTCCAAATGTTGGTAAAAGATATGGTTCATTGTCATATCTAATGCCCACAAAGCGCTCATTAATGGGGACCTCTTTATTATATTCAATAATTTTTCGTATTAGGGCTAGCAAGCGACCATGCCACTTTTTGAGTGCAAATCTTGGATCTCCGTCTAGGGCGTGAACCCTGATGTGTTCCGCATTAAGTTTGGAGATGAGAGGGCGCATGGGTGTTGTGTCCCAGATAATTTCCCAACCACTATCTAGCTCTGCATTATTTTCAGTGGTTCCATCATTTTTTGAATAAATATTTTTTGCCATATATGGAATCTGTACGAATAAATCTGTAATTCCTTGAGATTTGCAAAATTGGATTAGGGTATCTTGTTCTTTGGGATTATTTAAAACCTTCTCGGTTTCCCAAAGCCACATGGCCATTTTCAGTTGGCGATTCTTCATAGGGGTTGAAATATCTGTGGGTATATGGATGTCTCGTTTTGTAGTAAAGGCAAGATCTTTAATAAAAATGTGCCCACTTCCCCCTCCTTCGGCGACAAAGACAATGCTTGCCAATGCCTTTTTGTTGATTTGCTTTGGTAGTTTCTCCAGAGGGACCCATAATTGCTGCCATTTACTACCAAGCTTGCCAGAGTCCAAAAAAGAATCGACCGAACCGACTCTCAAAGAATCCCCCTTTTTTTCCCATATACTATCTGCAATTTGAAGTCCCAACCTACTTTCACCCTCCTGGCTTCGAATTGAAAAAGTCAAATAGTTGAATGGTGTTGCGTCTAAAAAGATTCGCTTCAATGGAGGTTCTTTGAAATCAAAAAGGTGAATCCAAAATCCAACAAAACCTGGTGGTCTGTTCGTATAATTAAAAGAAAGTGCCGAGGTATTATCTGGAGATTTTTCAATTGCCAACGAGTAGTATTGTGATGGGGGTTTTGCAAACCCGCTAAAATAGCCACCAAGTCGATTCACGTTTCCTTGATCAAAATTGCTCACCAAAAACATGTCTCCCTTAAACGATGGGACACGACTGAACGGAGCCCTTGGTTCTTTAATGACCGGTTTTTGTTTTCGGACGTCATAAATTATCAGTTCGTCACCTTGCTCTTTATGAAGAACCCCAACCGATACATATCCAATCTGTGAAATTTCGCTCAGTCCCCAATCAGCAAGAGAGATTTCTTTGACAAGGGGGTTCTCTGATGCCTGTGTGGAATTCGTGAACAAGAAACTAAATAGGAAAAAACAGAATATTTTCATGGAATTTACAATTTTATACCATTTGAAATCAGTATCTTTAAATTAAAAAGCTTTTTTAGCTGAACTGCAAGTGTTAATATACATGCATCTTTATACCTCATACTCACTGAAATAGAGCATTATGATTTTCTTGGATTGGTTAACTATTGGGATTTATTGTCTCCTTATGTTTGTTATTGGCTTGTGGTTTAAGCAGCGAGCAGAGGGGGGGATTGTTGGCTATTTCCTTACCGGAAGAAAGCTTCCATGGTGGCTTGCTGGCACATCGCTAGTAGCAACATCATTTGCGTCCGATACACCACTTCTTATAACAGGATTCGTTCGCCAAAACGGCATAGCTGGCAACTGGTACTGGTGGTTTATGGCACTGGCCTCAGTCGCCACTTTATTCTTTTTTGCCCGCCTGTGGCGAAGAGCAAGGATTGTCACCGACTTAGAATTTATTGAGCTTCGATATGGCCCGGGCGCTGGCGCTGCGCTGCGTGGAGTAAAAGCGGTATTTATGGGCATTATATTTAATGTTTATGCATTGGGTGCATGGCCGGTTTTGGGGCTTACAAAAGTTTTACAGGTAACTACAGAATGGCCAAAAGGTTTCACAATCATTTTTTGTTCGCTGCTTGCTCTAACTTATTCCGTATTTGCTGGCCTTTGGGGGGTTGTTGCAACAGATTTTATTCAATTTTTCTGGGCAATTGGTGGTGCACTCCTTCTTGCAGCATTTGCAATTAATGCGGTTGGTGGTTTTGGCAGTTTTTGGGACAAAATACATAATTTACCCGAAGCAAATTTTCTCCCTACCCACACTGCTGTAAACTTTTGGGAATCCCCGCTTATTTTTTTCCTTTCACTGATTTTGATTCAGTGGTGGGCACGGGGTGTTGAGGGAGATGGTATAGCTGTACAAAGACTGTCGGCTTGTAAAAATGAAAAAGAGTCTTTTTTTGCGATGCTTTGGTTCAACATTGCCCATTATGCCATCCGCCCATGGCCATGGATTATTGTGGCACTGGTTTCGTTAATAATTCTTCCAACAGTAACTAATTCTGTTGGGATCGTTGATCACGAATTAGCCTATCCCCAAATGATCAATCATCTTATACCGGCGGGATTAAAGGGTTTTATGCTCGCATCATTTTTTGCCGCATATATGTCTACGGTGGATACACATCTAAATTGGGGATCTTCATACGTTGTAAACGACCTTTATCGTAGATTTATAAAGCCAGATGCCTCTCCTAAGCATCTGGTTTTAGTCGCGCGTATAGTAACTGTTTTACTTATGTGCGGCGGCGGAATCATTGCATTAATATCTTCATCTATTGTTGATGCATTTTTTAATGTTCTACTATTATTTTCTGGCATCGGCCTGGTTGGCATAGCGCGTTGGTTTTGGTGGAGGGTGAACGCCTGGAGCGAGATTTCTGCAATGATATCCTCGGCAATGTTCGCTGTTTTTGCGTCACCAATTTCTGATATATTTAGGTTGCCAGATTCCAGACCAATTCATCTTTTTATTGTTGTCATAGGTTCAACGGCGGTCTGGCTCCTGGTTACATTTTTGACAAAGCCAACACCGGAAGAAAACTTAAAAATATTCTTTCAGCGAATTAGGCCTGCGGGTCCCGGTTGGAAGAATATTGTTTCGGTACTTGAATCAGAAGGCTCACTACATGAACCAGCCAGTATTGACTCAATTAAATTGGGCGCATTGGGTTGGTGTTTCGGGGTTTCTTTTATTTTAGGAATGACTCTTTCAA
>MGRR01000026.1:0-180 GCA_001798265.1 Deltaproteobacteria bacterium RIFCSPHIGHO2_12_FULL_43_9 | reverse complement strand
TAGCGATAGCTGGTTTAATCGGTGTGGTTGCAGTGATAAAGAAAATGAATTGGGCAAATGAGCAGTAGTATAGTCATCCCCGTGAGCAGTCATTCCCGTGAAGTTTGTCATCCCCGTGAAAACGGGGATCCAGATCCCGGCTTTTGCCGGGATGACGTTGAGGTCCTTCGCTTTGCTCAG
>MGRR01000025.1:19611-26817 GCA_001798265.1 Deltaproteobacteria bacterium RIFCSPHIGHO2_12_FULL_43_9 | reverse complement strand
CAATATTTTAGCCTTAATTTTGGGTGCATTTTTTACGGAAATTACATTCTCAATCGCGGCTGGAATTAATATGTCACAATCAAGCTCTAAAATCTCCTCATTCGAAATTTCTTCACCACCAGGAAACCCTTTTAGGTATTTATTTTGTTTAACGTACTTTGACGCCTCATCGATATCAATCCCATTTTCATTGTAGATGCCGGTTTTAACATCACTTATTGCTATAACCCTGCAGCCAATTTTAGCCATTTTCCTGGCTGCGGAGCTTCCTACGTTTCCGAATCCCTGAATGGCGACTTTGATTTTCTCGTCCAGGTTAATATTAAGATGTTTCGCAGCCTCTATAATACAGTAGACAACCCCTCTACCCGTCGCCTCTTCTCTTCCAAGCGACCCACCAATCTCGATAGGCTTTCCTGTTACGACACCTGGAACGGCATATCCAACCTCCTGGCTATAGGTATCCATAATCCATGCCATGATCTGTGGATTTGTTCCGATGTCGGGTGCGGGAACATCTTTGTCAGGGCCGATAAATGGAAGAATCTCCGTGGTGTATCTACGCGTCATCCTCTGCTGCTCACCCCTGGATAAGACATTAGGATCACATCGTATACCACCCTTTGATCCACCCAGGGGTAGATCCATAAGTGAGCATTTAAATGTCATCAACATTGCAAGACCGGTGATCTCGGATAGACAGACAGTAGGATGATATCTAATACCACCCTTGCTCGGTCCTAATGTCATGCTGTGTTGAACACGATATCCCGCGAAGTTTTTGATTGTTCCATCGTCCATCCGCACAGGCACACTGACAACCAGGCATCTTTTAGGGTGCCGCAGTCTGTCACGCACATTTGGATCAAGCTTCATTACCTCGGAGGCTTTATCAAACTGCTTCAGCGCGTTTTTATATAATTCACTACCTGTCCACTCTGCATGTTGCATTTTATAAGAGATCCTTCTTGTTGACCTGCATCCTCAGGAGAATGAGAATGCCATAACTAGTAATGAGTTATCAAAGCTTTTCACGGAGATCAAATTCTTTCATCTTCAGTTGCAAACTTTTGCGGCTAATTCCAAGCTGCCTTGCGGCCTGGGTTACATTACCGGATGTTTCCTGAAGAGCTTCTAAAATAAGCTCTTTTTCCATCTTGTGCGTCGTCTCCTTAACAGCCTCCTTCAGTCCCTTTGCCCTATATTCAGGCATGGAGGTATATATCTGACTTTTTATCTCCTGTGGTAGCTGGTCAGGTGTTAATTCATCGGTAGGTGTAAGGAGTACCATCCTTTCAATTACATTCTCCAGTTGCCTGATGTTGCCGGGCCAATAGAAAAGTGAGAAGGCTTCCATGATATCTGGCGAGATTCTCTGAACCGACCTTTTGAGCTTTTTATTAAACTCATCAAGAAAATAGTTAACCAATAAAGGAATATCCTCTTTCCTTTCCCTAAGGGGTGGCAATTGTATTGGCACCACATTCAGTCTATAAAACAGGTCCTCTCTAAATGCGCCCTTCTGAATCTTTTTTTCCAATTCGCTATTAGTAGCCGATATCAGCCTGATATCCACCTCAATTGTTTTTAACCCACCGATACGGTCGAATTCCTTCTCCTGCAAAACCCTCAAAAGTTTGACCTGCATCTCAAGCGGGATCTCTCCAATTTCATCCAGAAAAATGGTTCCCTCGTGCGCAAGTTCGAATCTCCCAGGTTTAGAATTGAGAGCCCCGGTAAAGGCACCCTTTTCGTATCCAAACAGTTCACTCTCTATTAAATTTTCGGGGATTGCCGCGCAATTTACTTTAATAAATGGTTTATCTTTCCGTGAAGAAAGATTATGCAGGGCTTGCGCGATTAACTCTTTACCGGTGCCGCTTTCTCCAATAATCAGGACGGAGGATGGTGAATCCGCCACCTTTTTTACAAGACTAAAAACAGCCTCCATAACAGAGGTTTTGCCGATAATTTTCAGATCTGGGTGTAAAAATGGGGGTTTATATTCCTTCTGGTTCGCTTCAAATGTGTTTATCGCGTTTAAAATAATGCGCTTCATCTCTAGTTGTTCGAATGGCTTGGTAATGTAATCGAAGGCCCCGTTCTTGAGGGCTGAAACCGCTGTTTCTATGGTACCATGCGCTGTCAGCATTATGACTGGAAGGTGCGGAAAATTTCTGTTTAAAGACCTCAATAGATCTAAGCCATCCATACCAAGCATCCTCAGATCCGTTATGACAGTAGAGATTTGCCGGGTACGGCACTCCTCCAGCGCCCTAAAGCCATTGTCAGCCTCAACCGGTTCAAAGCCAAGCCTCTTGATCAGTGAAGAGAGAACCTTTCTCAAATTTTGTTCATCATCGACTATTAATATTTTAGGAATCATCTAGTAATTTCGCGCCTTTTCGTTTTTCTTGTATGGAAGAAGTAGAGTAACCTTAGTACCCTTTCCAATTTCACTCTGGATGTCGATTAAACCGGAATGAGCCTGAATTATCCTTTGACAGATTGGAAGTCCAAGCCCTGTTCCTCCTTTTCTTGTTGTAAAAAACGGTATAAAGAGCTTTCCTTTCACATCTTCCGGAATTCCACAGCCATTGTCGGTTATAATAATCCTTTGTGAACCATTTTCGATATCGGTTTGGATCGCGACACTCCCCTTATTCTCAATCGATTGGATTGAATTGAGGAGCAGGTTCAAGATAACCTGACGAATCTGCTCCGGATCTATTTCTATATCTTTAAGATAAGGATTGCAATTATAACTTAGGGCTACTCCCTCGGGAAGATCTTTGGAGACGATGTCTACGGTTTTGATGACAACCTCATTCAGGGAGGCCTTTTCTCTTTTCTGATTATAGGGTCTCGCGTAGCCAAGGAACTGTGAAACTACATGATTTAGTCTGTTTGTTTCCTCAACGATTACATTTAAAAGTTCATTTTGGACTTCTAACGGGATAAACCCCTCTTCTTGGGGTGGCAAAAGTTGCTGGGCCGCACCCTTTATCGCACCCAAAGGGTTTCTGATTTCATGTGCGAGACCAGCAGCCATTTCACCAAGGGATGCAAGCCGGTCTCTCTGTAATATGCGCTGATAGCCCTCAATCTGTTTAAGTGCTATCGCAAACTGGTTGGTGATTTTTTGAAAAAGTGCGAGTTGGTGATGTGAAAAGAAGGCACTGATTTTAAATCCACAAAATCCCAAAAGCTTATTATCAAGTAATATAGGATAGATTATTCCAACCCCTATCTGTTCCCCATGTCTTGCAAGGCTGTCTAACTTTGACCGCTCAGCCCCTATGGGTAATTCAGCCCTGGCCTGACATAGATCGTCGAGAATAAGGGGAGGGTCTGGAAACTGGGTTAACTGCTCAACTAATTCATCATTGCTTAAAATAGTTTTGATCTGCGAGACGGGTTCGCCGGATTCTCCCCTAAGAATAAATTTAAAACCGGCATGATCCAGTAAAAATAAAATTGCATGTTCTGACTGAAAAGTCTGCTCGAATGATGATAAGATTTTGTCGCTTAATTCTTTTATGTCAACGACGCCGATCATATGAGAAACTGCTTTCTCTATCTGGGGTTGCAAAGTGGTTTGTCCTCGGAGAATAAATTTCTTGGTAAATTTTTCAGAGGCAGATTTTATTGGCTCGAATAGAACCAGTATTACGAATGAAGCGATACCCGTGTTAAAAACGAAGAGCCATGATTTGTTTCCGACCCACGAAACCAGGAGGAGGTAGATTATGGTCAGGGTTAAAACTATAACGGCAAAATGAACCACTTTGGCCATCAGCTCTTCGAATTCAAATACCCTCCCCTTGCTTATGTACTGAAATAGAAAATAGAGATAAATGACCATTAAAATGTTTCCAATTGCCGGAAATTGTATGCCTGTTTTTGGAAGAAAATCTGTCAAAGCTGTTGCCGCCACAACAACCCCACCCCAGAATATGTATTTCCAGTTTTTTATTATCCTCCCTTCATCAAGGTGATTAATTGAATTCCAGATCAAAGCAAGAGCGAAAAGAACACACCCTAATGCATAGAGATCCAGAATCGCCGCTATGATAGGGAAATTATTAAGCAAAAAAAGCGCAAGAATTCCAAGAAAAATCGCTCCGATATAGGCTGGAAAAATGCTCTTTAAATGGCGTTCTCCGACCTCCTTCATTATGGAGAGAATAAAATGCAGTGTGAGCGGACCCAGAAAAACCGTCAGTAGAACATTTAACATTTTTAGCGTTGGTGCGTCAGTAACCTCACTTAGAAAATAGGTTAAATTCCAGACAGAGAGAGTAAAGCAAAGAATAGCATAGATAAAATGTTGCGCCTGACGCCGCTCCCTGATTAATACAGCTATACTTAGACTTGTAGTGACAAAAGCAGCAATTAACGCTGATACAGATATTGCATTCATATAACGAGCCTAACCACAAAACAAAGCTCTTCTCAAGTTAGTGCTATATGACGCGTGTTGCATTTAAGCCGGCTCTTTCCGTTTTTTGGTGGGGAGTGGGAAGATACTGGTCAAGGCTTTTCGCAACTTTACTTATGCTGTTGTTTGCTACGCTTACCACTGTTACGCCAGTGGCAAGCTGCATTCGGCTCGCAGAATGGGTCTTTCCGGAATTTAGTGGAACCTTGCTGACGTCATCCTGAGGCGAAGCAACGTCATCCTGAGCCGAAGGCGAAGGATCTCCCGCTAAATTGTGAAGAGATCCTTCGCCTTCGGCTCAGGATGACGTACGAGACACTGTTGTATATCATGATCAGCCTCCACCAAAAAACGGAAAGAGCCTCTTAAGTTAGTACATTAATTTTGTGATTATCCAAGCAGGGCTAAAGCAAGCCAGGTAGCTGCGCCACCTAAGATAGGTATTGAGAAATTATCATCGACTTTAATAATGGAGAGTTCGGCAACTGTTGTTGCCAGTGCGCCAACGAATGCTATTGAAATAAAGTTTGTTGAAGCAAGATGTTGATTGGAAACGAAGATGAGAATTGTTATAAAGGCTACCGCAAAGCATGCGAGTGAACCCTGGAGGGATTTTCCGTTATGAAACTTCTCTTCTCCGTATAATATTCCTATGATAGATGCTGCCGGATCACTAAAGGCGAGTAAAAGCAGGGCAAGTGAAGCTATCGCCGGTGGAAAGACCAAAACAGCTATAAAGGAGGCTATAATAAATGACACCATGGAGCTATATGTGTGAATCTCTTCTCGTCTTGTTATCGGTCCGGTAAGCTTTAGAACAAATCTGTTTAGGGGCTGATAATATAATCTTAAAAGATCCGCTGTAATAACAAACCCGCCACCAATTCCAATGAGCCACAGCGCTGTCTGGTGCGATTTAATTAAATGGAGATAGAGGAATGCCAGTGCTGCGCCATTCAGCATGTGATAGAGTTTTCTAAAGAGCTGTATTTGATTGCGGGTTGTTACCCGTCCAGTCTGCAGTTTTCTTCTTAGTGTATACTCGAAAGAAAACATCTCTCCTCCCCGATGTTTGCTATTTCTAACTTAGTTGCAGTTGGTATGCCAAGAGCCATAAGAATTCAAAAAAAATTTATTAATGATTTCAAGTCGTTAAGATCCATAAGAAAAATATATTTTGATATTTTTTTCGGCAATCTGTAACACGCTGCGCAATGGGGTTCGCAGTTATAAATAGACTAGTAATAACAATAGGTTATATGCGAAGAAAATAACGCACTACAGCACTGGGTTGTATCCTTAACAAAATTTAATATTTCAGGACCACCATCCGATATCTAACACTATATGGAACAGGAGCAGGTAACTTTAATACCAAATGAAACAGAATTAATCGGTGAAGCAGAACCAAAAAAAATAATTTCTGTTCATAATCCGAGAAGAGAGATTTGGGCCGTCGGTGGCGGAAAAGGTGGTGTTGGTAAAACATTAATTACCGTTAATCTGGGTGTTTCATTAGCCGCGCAGGGTTTCAGGGTGCTTCTCGTTGATCTCGATTTTGGGAGCGCGAATCTGCATACCTGCCTCGGTGTCGGGGCGCAGAATAGGACATTGAGTGATTTCCTGGAGGGGAAGTATTCCAAAATAGGTAGGGTCATTTCACCGACTGGAATTGAAAATTTATGGATAATCAATGGGGCGAAGGATTCCTTAACGGTTGCTAACCTTTCATTTTTATTGAAGCAAAAACTATTAGATCGTCTGAAAAAATTGCATTTCGATTATATCCTGTTCGATTTAGGCGCGGGGACAAATTTCAATACAATCGATTTCTTTCTGGCGGCCGATAAAATGATTCTATCCCTATCTCCGGAACCTACATCGGTTGAGAATGCCTATAGATTTGTAAAGAGCGCGTTTTATAGAAGACTCAATACCAAAGCACAAGAGATGCATGTGGCTGATTTAATAGCCGAGGGTATGAAAAAAATCGGCAATAATCCACTAAAGTCGCCTGTTGCCCTGATTGAAGAAATCAGAAAGATAGACAAAGAAAATGGAGAGATGTTTTTTGCCCTTTTAAATGATTTCCGTCCAAAGCTTATTGTGAATATGGCCAGATGCGAGGGTGATGCAGAGATAGGATTTGGCATCCGATCGATTTTTCATAAATATTGGGGGATAGAATTGGACTATCTCGGGGCGTTGGAATACGACAACTATGTTTGGCAGAGTGTGAGGAAAAGGAGGCCACTCCTCATAGAATTTCCGCACAGTTCTTTGGGAATTAATCTTGATAGGATTGCAAGGGTACTGGCGAATGAAAGAGATAGATAGTAACTATTATGATGTTTTGGAAGTGCTTCCTTCTGCCTCCGTGAGAGAAATAACCAAAGCTTATCTTAGGCTCAAGGCTGCATATGGGGAGAATTCACTGGTTGCATACACCGGTGTGGACGATGAAGAGAGAAGAAACACATTATCAAAGGTCGAAGAGGCGTACTTAATCCTGTCCCGTTCAGAAAAAAGAAGAGAGTATGATAACGCGCATAATTTTGACAAGGCATCTAAAAGCGAAGAATCAAATCCTAAGGTTAGGGCGCTCATCGAACCCAGGGTGCCGAAATATAGGGTTGATCCCGAAATAGAAAACGAAATTCTGAATCGGTCCATATTTGATGGTGCGATCCTAAAAAAAATACGTGAGTACAAAAGGATAACGTTGGAGGATATTTCCCGGTACACTAAAATAGCAAGGCGATATT
>MGRR01000025.1:13663-19600 GCA_001798265.1 Deltaproteobacteria bacterium RIFCSPHIGHO2_12_FULL_43_9 | reverse complement strand
CTACCGCATACATGCGGGGTTTTTTGAAAGAATACGCAAAATATCTTAAGTTAGATCCCACCAGGGTTTGTAACAGTTACCTTGAAAGAATAGACAATAAATAAAAAATGAAGGCATTTAAATTTAATGTAGATGAAACAGAGGTTGGTTGTCGTCTGGACAAATGGCTCTCTTTGCAGCTTCCAGAGGTGAGTCGTTCCTATGTTCAAAAGCTTATTTTAAAGGGAACTGTTCTTGTAGATAAAAGTCCAAGGAAGGGGAGTTATAAATTGTCGTCTGGAGAGCTTGTCGATGTGGAGCTACCCGATCCCGAGGTTTGGCATATTAAACCAGAGGAAAAGAAGTTGGATGTGCTTTATGAGGATGATGATCTTGTGATCATCAACAAACCTGTGGGTGTAGTGGTGCATCCGGCACCCGGACACAGGCAGGGAACCTTGGTTAACTATCTCCTTCACCATTGCAAAGGGTTATCCTCGCTGGGAGGAATTCTTCGTCCCGGGATCGTACATAGGCTTGACCAGGGGACCTCTGGTGTCCTGGTTGTTGCCAAAAATGACTTTACGCATATGGCGCTTTCTAAACAGTTTCAGGAGCACTCAATAATCCGACAATACATCGCACTCGTATTTGGAGAGGTATCTCCACCAAAGGGTCGAATAGAACAAGGGATCGGTCGCTCTCCCCGGGACAGAAAAAAGATGGCGGCTCTCAAGGGAGGGAAGCCTGCGATAACAGAGTGGGAGCTCATAAGCCGCTTTAAACAGCTCTCCCTTCTGAAACTGACCTTAAAGACTGGAAGAACACATCAGATAAGGGTCCATTTGAGTGATAAGGGGTGGGGTGTAGTGGGAGATGAAGTTTACGGTGGTGGGGTTAAAAGAATATCTTCAATCACAAAAAAAAGGCTTCGTGATCTTATGAAAACCGTTGATCATCCGTTGCTGCATGCAAAACGATTATCCTTTACACATCCAAGATCAGGGAAAATAATTGACATAGAGAGTGAACCACCGGAGGATTTCAAAAAAATATTAATGGAATTACAAAATGAAAAAGAGTAAGTGGCTTCAATCGGCGATATTAGCAAGATATTCGGGGATTCTTCATGGATTCTCTACCAGTCTGATCGGTGATGCCTCTTCTGCCGAGCAATCAGTTTTATTGAGTTGTAGCCTTGGCGTCAAAAAAAATCAGCTTCAGTTAATGAGCCAGCAACACGGTTGTGACATAAAAATAATAAACGACGTAGAGAGACCGCTTCCAAGGGTTGATGCGCTAATTACGAATGTCAGAGGTGTGGCCCTCGGTGTTAGAACTGCGGATTGTGTTCCGATACTAATTTATGACCCACAAAATAGGGTTATTGCTGCTGTTCACGCCGGCTGGAGGGGAGGGGCAGAACACGTCGCGGGAAAGACAGTTGATTTAATGAAACACTCTTTTAATACAAAGGCGCCAGATTGCATTGTGGCCATTGGTCCCGCCATCGGGGAGTGCTGCTTTGAGGTTGGACAGGAGGTAATAGATAAATTTCCATCATCCTCTGTTGCTGGGGGGACCCATCTCGATCTTCCGGCCGCGATCGTCACTGAACTGACCGATACGGGTATAAAAAGAGATAATATAGACTGGTTGAATATATGTACCTCCTGTGAAAAGGGCCTATGTTTTTCGCATAGAAGGGATAAGGGAATGACGGGGAGGCATTTGGCCATGATTATGATGTGTGATATCTAAGCCGTAATGAAGTTCAGACTTTTTCTAATCTTTTTACCGCTTATTACCATTTGTTCCCTTGCAGAAGCTGGTGATTTAAAGATTGAAAAGAGGATCGCCGGGGAAAATCTCTCCCTTGTTTTGTCTGAAGGGGAGAAAATTTATGAGCTCTACACCTTTATCCCCGATTCAGCGCGGGATCCATTCGCGCAGGGAACCCCTCTCTTTCTCGGGGTTATTGAGAGAAGCGGTGATAAACAAAGGGTGATCTATTTTCATAATGCCACGGACTCCTTTCCAGCTGATCTCAGGATTGTAGATGGGAAAATTTTCGTCCTGCTACAGGACTACAATGGGAAGGGCGGTAAGATTATCGAGCCGGTTTCCGGCAGTGAGATTTATTCGGGATTAATAGGGAGAGGTCTATGGGATATGCTAGATAATACGCCGACCATTCGTCATCCTGAGCCGACCATTCGTCATCCTGAGCCGACCATTCGTCATCCTGAGCCGACCATTCGTCATCCTGAGCCGAAGGCGAAGGATCTCAACACGCGAGATTGCTTCGCTTCGCTCGCAATGACGAATACGATCGCAATGTACTATGTTTCATCTGGTGAGTTATTCGAGGTTTTAAATGGAGAAAAAAGAAGATTAGCTGATTTAAATCCCTATAATAGAATAGAAAAGATTTCCGTAAATAAAGATGGGATTTATATCTCATGTGATGAGGGGCTGCTTCTTTACGATTTTTTACGTGCGGGGCTGATAAAAATAACAAACGAATCACCACCTTGGTTTAAAGCAGAAGCAAATGGCGGGGTTTTATATCTTGAGACAAATGAGATCAGAAGATGGTCCAATACGGAAGATGCAAAGAGTTATTACAAGTCGGATTCCGAGATATGGTTTATAAAGAAGAATACCGATTCACTTTTGGTTATCGATGATAAAATAACAATTATTTCAAATGGAGAGCCTAATTCTATTGAGGTGGGAGAGGAGGATTCCTTTGCAAACCTGAGAGACGCGGTTTTTTCAGCAGGTTCAATTATTATTTATTACAGCGATACGATTTCCAGGATTATTCGCGGCATTAAAAGACGCATCAGGTTGCATCCGAATGATGGTGACAGGGATTTATTGGCGCAGCTCCTCAAAGACCAGAAAATTGACGCTGACGTAATATTCTCGATTGTGCGGGAGGATCTGAATGCGTCTTCCAACAATGAAGAGATTATCAGGAACAAACTCTTTGCCCTCTCGCTCCTCGAATTATTAGGAGAAGAGGGATTTGAGGAGGGTAAGCGTATTTATTTGGAATGGGCTCACTCAATTTCGGAAAGCATAGAGAAGATTTTTATCGAAAAACTGAAAAAGATCGATCCCCAAAAAACCAACGAACTACTTATTAAGAAATATTAAGAACCCTACTTGCGAAGTATATCTCCGACAACAAAATATTAAGTAAAATCAATATATTGCCGAAAAGATTCCGGGGTGGTGTCGAATGAAAGAAAAGGGTTTACTCCGGTATTTTGTCCATTTTTTTACAAATCTTTTTTCAGTGAAGATTTGGGAGTCCGATCTTGAGACCCTCCCGATAGGAAAGAGGTTGATAATCTATTTAGCCCGTCTTTTCTATCTTGTAACGAGAGGATTTGTAAAAAATAAAAATCTTATCAGGGCGACCGCTCTGGCATATACAACACTTCTTTCACTGGTTCCTCTTTTTGCAGTGATGTTCTCACTTTTTAAGGTCTTTGGTGGCTTTGAAAGGTTCGGGGAGAAGATCCATCCATTCCTGTATCGATTTTTTAATATAGCTGAGGGGAGCCCGATTTATCAGAAATTATGGGAATATGTTGATAAGGTCCACGCCGGCGCAATCGGTATTGTCGGGTCCTTAGTGTTGATTATCGCGGCAATAAGCCTTTTTATCACCATGGAGCGCTCCTTTAATGAAATCTGGGGGGTTCAAAAGGGTAGACCGTGGACAAAGAAGTTTACAAATTACTGGACGTTGATAACCATAGGTCCACTCTTCTTTGCCCTCTCAGTCTGGATTCAGGCACCGGTTTTGATTTTAATTGTTTTTATTACCTTCTTGTATATTTATGTTCCATATACCTCGGTAAAATTTAAATCTGCCCTTATAGGTGGAACTGTTGCCGGCTTACTACTTGAGGGCGCCCGTGCCCTTTATGCGTTATATACCGTCAATTATGTGGGCTATGAAAAGATCTATGGCGCGGTTGCCGCGATACCACTCTTTTTAATCTGGATAGAGATCGGCTGGTTTATTGTTTTGATCGGTACGGAGATAGCGTTCGCTGATCAGAACATGAAACGATATAGAGATGAGCAGATGATCGCCGGTGTTAATATTGAGCAGAGAGAGATTGCGGCGCTGCAGATTACACTCAGGATAGCAGAGAAATATCTTTATGATGAAAAGGCGATAACGGCGACCGAGATCTCAGAGAGTTTAAATATCCCACTAAGACTTGTGCGAGAGCTCTTATATCACCTGAATCTGGCGCATGTTGTTGCGGAGGTTGGGGAGATGCCACACAGGTATCTTCCATCCCGTCCACTTACAAAAATTACACTGAAGGATGTTATAAACGCCTACAAGGGTGTTGGCACAAAGAGGTTGAGGTTAACAGACACAAAAATTGGCAAATATTTGCAGCAAGCACTTGACGAGGCTGATTCCACTGTAGAGAAAAATCTTGGAAGGACCCTGGCCGAGATTGTAGATACTTTGAAATCTAAAGAGTAACAACTAAATCAGGGCTGAAGTATTTTAAGAAATGGATACTTCCTAAAGTCAGAATCCCACGTAAAAATTCTCTTAACCCCATGACTTTGTAGACAAAGTGCTATTCGTGCGTCAAAGATCTCGTTTCCTTTAAGTCCTTGGATTTCTTTTTCGATGTCAACTAGGTTAATCCACCAGTCAGTAGATTCATCAAGTATTAAAACTCCATAACTCTCCATAAAAGAAGAAAATAGGGACACGGCTTTTGAGAGTTTTAGAGGTTTTTCAAAAACCTTAGGATGAGTCAAAAGCCGCAACACTTCACCAACATTGGTTGGTGTAGTACAAAGCAGATCATTTAGATTTTGAAGTCCGCGCTGGGCATCCTGGTTTTTGGGGGATGAAGAGACTAAAACCGCAATCAATATATTCGTATCAAGAGCTGTCATCTTCAAGCTCCTCCATCCATTCCTTCCTGTTCGTAATATCAATCTTTTGTGAACCTAAATCAGCAGCCTTGAAATTGCTTGGCTTGCGCGTTTTCTTCTTCAAAAGACTACGACCCAGAGAAGCCCATTGGCTGATAATTTCACTAAGCGACCTGCCGGTCTTGACAGACTCGTTTCTTGCATCTTCAAAAATTCTATCATCAAGAATGAGGCTGGTTTTCATGGTATTTCCTCCATATTCTGAGTATATGAATATATATTCCAACATGCAAGTTATTTTTGTTTATAAGCCTAGACGCTGTTTAAACAATTCGTCATTGTAAAGGGCTTGTTTAATAAAATATGTGTCCAAAATTTTGGACACAAAAAGCTCCCTGCCTACTAGAGCGTTTCAAAAGTTTTGTGTATATTTGTCATCCCGACGAAAGTCGGGATCTGGCATAAATTTCATAGATTCCGGCTTTCGCCGGAATGACAAAACTTTTGAGACGGTCCACTACTCAAATATGGCTGGGCCATTTAGGAGTGCTAAAGAGTAACGGGATACCCACCATATTCAGCGGATATTGATACGATCTCTTTTAAATCCTCATCTATATTACGATCCATCTCTTTCATTGTTTTCCTTATAATCCCTGAAGATCTGGCGCAGACCGCTTTCGCGATTATCAGATCATTTTTCCCCTTCTCTTCACCGGTGTCATTCAGTTTCCTGGTTGCCCTGGAGATTGCCGCGAACATAATGTAGAGATTGATTGTCCACTGTGCGGTTCTATGTTGCGCGAATTGTTTCTCAACGATCTCTTTTCCATGACGCAGAAGAAGCGCTTCAACGGTTTTAGAGAGGGCCAATGTATAATCTTCAGCCAGTGTGGCCTCTCTTTTTAATGCTGGGTGGGCCTTTGTAATGGTGTCTCCACCAATAGATCTCTTTTTGATCCATTCTATGGCAAACTCTGATAAAAGGCCGAGCGATTTAATAGGATCTTTCATCGCCTGAGCAAC
>MGRR01000025.1:11829-13654 GCA_001798265.1 Deltaproteobacteria bacterium RIFCSPHIGHO2_12_FULL_43_9 | reverse complement strand
ATATTCTAGCATCACGCAGTACCCGTTGCAGCGGAAGATCCATCATATAGCCGTTTCCGCCATGTATCTGGATTGCTTCATCTGTTGTTTTCCAGATATCTTCTGCCCCTAAAATTTTGCATATCGCGGACTCAAGTGAATAGTCTGGGATTCCGGCATCGATAAGCCCCGCGGTCAGATATGTTGTGCTCTCAAGGGCGTATGTATCCAGTATCATGTGTGCGATTTTTTCCTTAATCATTCCGAAGCTCAGAATCGGTCTTCCAAATTGTTTCCTCTTCTGGGCCTCCTCCAGACAGAGCGCTACTAGTTTTTTGCAGCCACCGACAGAACCTGCGGCAAGTCCAAGCCTTCCTGTATTTAGTATCTCCATCGCGTATTTGAACCCCTTACCGACCTCTCCAAGTACATTCTCTCCAGGTATCTTGACGTTGTTAAAATAAAGCGAGGTTGTGGAGGAGCCCCTGATTCCGAGTTTTTCCTCCTCGGGGCCACTCTCGAAACCCTCCGTCCCACGTTCAACAATAAAGGCGGTAATTCGCTCCTTCTTTTCCCCACCCACGTCGACATCTGTTTTCGCGAAGATTGTGAACGTATGACCAATGCCTCCATTGGTGGTCCAGATCTTCTGCCCGTTTAAAATCCAATACCCATCCTTTTTTTCGGCCCTTGTCTTGATGCTATGAGCGTCCGAGCCGGCTTCGGGTTCGGTTAATCCGAATCCAGCTATCTTGTTCCCCTTGGCAAGATCGGGAAGAAATCTTCTCTTCTGCTCCTCACTCCCAAACATTATGATCCCTTTAAGGCCGATGGATTGGTGCGCCATAAGCATGGTTGCGATTGAGGCATCGTATGTCGCGATCTCCTGCATACATCTGCAGTAACCCATCATCGAGAAGCCAAAGCCGCCATATTCCTCGGGAATAATGAGGCCAAACATCCCGAGCTCCCCTAAACCCTTGATTACGTCGGTGGGGATTTTGTGATCCTTATCTATCTGGGTTGGATCAACATGCTTTTCAAAGAATTTGTTGATTGATCCCAGTAAAATTTCTATATTCGATCGCTCTTCCTCTTGCATGGAGGGATATGGGAATATAAATTCCTCTAGAATCTTTCCGTGAAAAAGTGCTTTGGCGAAGCTTGTGGGTTGTTCGATTGTATTTGGCATAAAATCTTTCCCCTAAAACGCTTATTGTCTTAAAAAGTTAAGTGTTCCATTGGGTAGTGTCAAGAAACTTCAGTCATTGCGAGGAGGGGGATCCTTCACTTCGTTCAGGACAGGCTCCGCAATCTCCTCCGGTCGAGATCCCTCGCTTCGCTCGGGATGACGAGTAGTCGTCTCGGGATGACGAGTAGTCGTCTCGGGATGACGAGTAGTCGCCTCGGGATGACGAGTAGTCGCCTCGGGATGACGTAGGTCGCAATTGCGAGGAGCGCTCAAAGGAGATCCTTCACTTCGTTCAGGACAGGCTCCGCAATCCATATATCTTGCTTGCCTTTTTACAACCCTTCGGATTACCCTTTTAAAGAGCAGAGGGAGGCAAAATGGCAATTCAGGTTACAGCACCGACGAGAATAGACCTTGCCGGGGGAACTTTAGACATCTGGCCAATTTATCTGATGCTTCAGGATCCGGTTACGATTAATGTGGCCATAAACGTTTATGCAACCGTTACTTTGAAAGAGAGAAAAGATAAAAAGATAAATATCATCTCAAAAGATTGCAGGGAAGAGATTAGTGCGCTCTCTATTAATGAGCTCGATGGTTCAGATGTCTTGCCACTCCCGGTTTCAGTTGTGAAATATTTCGCTCCTAAGAATG
>MGRR01000025.1:8691-11804 GCA_001798265.1 Deltaproteobacteria bacterium RIFCSPHIGHO2_12_FULL_43_9 | reverse complement strand
ATCACCACGTGGGGGTGGGATAGGGGGTTCTTCATCCCTTCTGATCGCTCTTATAACCGCCTTTTCACTCTTTTGCCGAAGAAAGTTCTCTTCTGAAGATCTGATAACATTGGCACGGGATATTGAGTCTTCTGTTTTAAAGGTACCGGCTGGTGTTCAGGACTATTATCCGGCTGCGACGGGTGGAGTAAGTGCAATCCATCTTTTGGCTGGTGGATGTAAGGTGGAAAAAATCCCAGTGCCCCTTAAAGAATTAGGAAGGAGCATAGTCCTCTGTTATACAGGGCAACCCAGGAATTCAGGGGTAAACAATTGGGATATTACCAAAAAATTTATAGATGGAGATCAACCGACCAGAAAACTACTTCAGAAAATCGCCAAGATTTCTAATTCACTGCATGAAGCGCTGAGGAACAAAGATTACGACGAGGTTGGAGGGCTGATCGCAAGGGAGTGGGAGTGCAGACTTGAGCTTGCTCCCCAAATTACAACGCCATTAATTGATAGAATTTTAGAGGCCGGAAAAGGAGCGGGGGGAGTTGGTGGAAAGGTTTGCGGAGCCGGTGGGGGGGGGTGTCTGTTTCTCTACTGTAAACCCGGGAAAAAGGATGTAGTTGAAAAGGCTGTTTCAGCGGCTGGAGGAGAGATTATTCCCTTTGAGGTATCCGATAGTGGAGTAAAGATAAAAAATGCCAGATAAAACCTAAAGGTTCATAATGCCACAAGATGTATTCGGAGGGCTATCTTTAGCGGGTGGTAAGCGGCGTGGGACCTCACTTGTTTTGATTTCTCTTGATGATCAAAATTCTAAACTTACAATAACAGATATTTTTGGAAATCTCGGTCCAACGACCACCCAGTCTTCTGATCAGGTGCTTTTACGGGTTATTAATAAAAGGGGTGATCATCCATCTATACTTGGAATCAATGCGCCACTTTCACTTCCACCATGCATAACCTGTCAGCTTCCCTGGTGTCCCGGGCATGAGACTTGTAAAGTAAACAGCATTGAGTGGATGAGGGATGCCTATCTCAGGCTCTCAAAAATACATAAAAACGCGAAAAAGACGCTACCCTATACTGAAAGGCCGATAGAGCTTTTTTTAAGGCAAACGTCGCCATTCTGGTTGGACATCCCCGGTGCGTACGGTGCCAATATCTCTCCACTTTCAGCCCGGGTTCAGTATTTAAAACGCCACATCACCACAGAGACAAAATTGATAGAGGTTTTGCCACGCCTTACCTATTACGCATTAGCGCCAACTCTTGATCTATCGAATGAGTCAGCGCGTTATTACAAAGAGCCGGAGGATGGTTCATCATATAGATCAAAATTTCTTCAATCTTTTAAGGAAAAATATTCACTTTTTATAAATAAAAGAGATATAGAATTAATCACACTAAACCCACCGACATTTGACGCCTTTCTTGCCGCAATCACAGCCCATTTTTTTCACTTAGGTTTATGCGAGGCCCCACCGGCGAACTTTCCAGACTATGAAGGATGGGTCTGTTACCCAAAAAATAATATAGATCATTTATATGAAACGGCCTCTGTAAAAATTGCGATTGAATCCAATTAAATCTTGTGAGAGAAGTAAGAGAGATTGCTTCGTCGCCTTCGGCTCCTCGCAATGACCAAAATGTCATGATCTTTCAATAACCAACCATATGATAAACTTTCCAAAGACGCTCAATGTCTTCTTTCAATAAGGTTGCTAAAAATGTTGTATAAGGTAATCCTTGAACCCTGGCTAGTTCTTTAGCCTTATTCAAAAGCGCTTTATCAAATCTCATATTTACCTGGTTCGATGAAACAAGTGGAACGTTTTTTTTATTTTCTGCTCTTGTCGTGATATCTTCAATTTCATCCGTTGTCAGATCTTCTAGTTTTATTTTTTTCTTTTTTTTCATGATTTTCCTTTCTTTTTTCTTCTATATGTATTGATTACACCTAAAATTTCTAAGCTTTCTCCTTCAAATAACCATATTATGCGATAAATTTTTCCTGGATCATCAAGAATTACATCCGCAACATAATAATCGATTCCATTTGTTGTAGAATTTACCGGGAAATTCCCCCCATCAAGTATTTTTACAAGTTCAAGAATTAATTGATCATTCATGTAACTTGCGTGCTTCATTAAATAGTGGCGCCCAATTCTTACTGTTGAAATTGAATGGTCATTAACTGTTATTGCAACGTTGTATGTTGTTGGTTTATCTTCCAAGAAGCCCCCGAGGCTATACGCCCATAAGCATAACTAGCTGTAATTATACAGATAAATACTAGATTTGTATAGCATAAAAAGCGTGTTTAATATCAATTGGTTATCTCCATCTTGTCCATATACCGTAGTGTAAAAGTGAATAAAATAAAAAGGGGTGTTTTCCTTGTTGGGCTTGGCTTAATTTCGGGTGCTTATGTAAAAATTGCGATTGAATCCAATTAAATCTTGTGAGAGAAGTAAGAGAGATTGCTTCGCTGCGCTCGCAATGACGAAGAGATCCTTCGCTGCGCTCGCAATGACGAAGAGATCCTTCGCTTCGCTCAGGATGACGTGATTGGAGGTTGTGTGTCCTTTCCATTCAATACCATTATTGAACCCTTTAAAATCAAGGTGGTTGAACCCCTCGCATTTATGTCCAGGGATGAGAGAGAGGGTGCTCTGCGTCGTGCGCACTACAATCTCTTTTCCCTCCCAAGCGGGGCGGTACTAATAGATCTACTTACTGACAGCGGAACATCGGCGATGAGCGCCGCGCAGTGGGGAGAAATAATGATGGGGGATGAGGCGTATGCCGGGAGCAGAAGTTTTTATCAGTTTGAGGAGGCTGTAAAAGATTTAACCGGATATAAGAATATTATTCCGACCCATCAGGGTAGGGCGGCAGAGAGGATATTATCGCAGGTTGCCATCAGCAAGGGTGCTTTTGTTCCTGCGAATACGCACTTTGATACGACGAGGGCCAATATTGAGTATGTCGGTGGAATTCCACTCGATCTGCAGATCCCGCATTATCTTCAGCCCTCTGTTTCCTTCCCGTTTAAAGGGAACGTAGACCTTCAACAATTAAAAAATTTGCTGGGGAGGAGCAGCAATGAGATTCCA
>MGRR01000025.1:0-8633 GCA_001798265.1 Deltaproteobacteria bacterium RIFCSPHIGHO2_12_FULL_43_9 | reverse complement strand
TGAAAACGCATATTTTATCAAGTGCAGAGAGAAGGGATATGAGAGTCGATCAGTAAAATCTATAGCACAGGAGATGTTTAGGCTCGCTGATGGTTGCATCATGTCGGGGAAAAAGGATGGATTGGTAAATATTGGAGGATTTCTGGCATTAAATAATGATGAATGGGCGGAAGAGGCTAAGAATTTATCTATTTTAACGGAAGGGTTTCCAACCTATGGAGGTCTTGCGGGGAGAGACCTTGCTGCCTTTGCACAGGGATTAAAAGAGGTGGTTGATGAAAGCTATCTGCAGTACAGGATAGCGAGCATAAAATATCTGGGCGATCGTTTAACAGCTTTAAACATCCCAATTGTTCAACCCCCGGGTGGGCACGCGATTTATGTTGACGCGAAATCTTTTCTTGGTCATTTATCCACCGACTCTTTTCCGGCCCAGGCCTTGGCGGTGGAGTTATACATGGAGGGGGGAATAAGATCGGTTGAAATTGGGAGCGTGATGTTTGGAAAACTTTTGTCCGACGGAAGGGAGGAACCATCCAGAATGGAGCTGGTCCGTCTCGCCCTGCCAAGGCGTGTTTATACACAGAGTCATGTTGATTATATCATCGAGGTTTGCTCTAATATTTTAAAGCATAAGGAGCAGGTTCAGGGTGTTAAAATAATCTCACAATCCAGATTTTTGCGACATTTTACCGCCAAATTCGAATTGATTTAAATCTAGTCATTACACACCGCATCAATTATGTTTTTTCTTTTTATTGACCATCTTTTCTTAAGCGTGATAGAAGTTTCAGAAATAGGGCTGTGTGTCTCCTTGGAGCTTTTAAAATGAAAAGGAGTGCCTCAATGCAACGAGTATTACTTCTTCTCTCCTTATTCCTGATTATAACGGTTAATTCTGCATTTGTTGATTCTGAAACACCAAAGTCAAACAATTTACCCTGGAACTCACCAGAGATATTTTCTAAATGGTTTAAGCCCTCTGTACCTAATCTAGGGTTGTTCGATCTTCTACCCATCGAATATCCAACCATGATTTATACGGAGGGGAACCAAAATTATAAAAGTGAACTCCTTTTATTTATTGAGCTGGCTCTTGGCGACTATCTAAAAACGCCTAATTTTGCGGATAATGGGGCCAAGGCTTCAATACTCTTTAGGCATTTTGGTGGAGATGCGATGCTTCAGCTGAAAGAGGAGAAGGTAAACGATTTTATTAAATTGCGCCTGGAGAATGAATTTAAGGCTCGAAACTTAAGGGATACACTTAGTCATCTTGGGGGCTATGCGGTGGGAAGGGTAGATGCCCCACCAAGCTGGGTACTGGATCATTATATTTTAGGCCCAGGTAAATTTCTTCCCGGATCTGATGCTGAGTATGAAGAGTTTGAAAGGGTCGAGGAGAGTAATTTTGAAGATGACGTGAAAAAGATAATTGGTTCAGTTGTTGATTTTCATTTGATGACGCCACTAGCGAGTGAGGCATTTGAAAACCTCGCCAAGCGTATGGATCCACCGGCCGGCGCACCGGGCAATATGATTACAAGATTAACGTATAAGAAATGGGATCCGACCATTGCCTGGAGCGTTTATAAATGGACAGGATTTTATCCCCAAAATCTATTATATATACTGAACATGTTCTATGATGTTCTGGCTGATGGAACGGTAGTTGTTCTTTACGGGTTGGCAAATCAGGATCCGAATCCAATTGGCCCTGGGGAGGTTTACCAGAATAATGGCGCTTATGTATTAAAACCGATCAGGGTTACAAAATATGGTCAGGAGTACATTTATACAGCTGTATATAACCTCTGGTTTTTTCAGGGGCAGAATTACGAAGTTTTGGGAGATAAGATAGATGAATATCTATTTCCCAATTCTGGCTGGAAGACCAACGTAGTTACAACAGACGTAAGAAGGATGCGTACCCACTTAGAGGCGTATCCACTAGGAAGTGCAGCTTCGGAGATTAACCCTTTTTAAGAAATATGTGGATATGAAACAAATAATAAAAATATTTTTTGTAGCTGTTATGGCGCTTTTTATAGGCTGTTCCACCGCGGGAAATATTAAAAATATACAGGATAGAGATCAGGTTTCCCAGGTCAGGATAGGTGTTACCACCCAAAAGGATGTTTATGAACTTTTTGGTGAGCCTACTTATCGCGGAACAAAGCCGGATGGAGAGAGCTGGTGGGCTTATTATTACCCGGGATCCGGAGAGGGGGCATCTCTTTCGGTTGATTTCGATAAGGATGGAAGGGTAAAGAGTTATAATTACGTTCCCTAAGGACGCCAGCGAAGCTTTGGTTTCCTGGCAGCACCCACCTCGTCAACCCTGCCGACAATGGTATTATGCGGCGCTTCTTTCAGAAGCTTTTTGTTCTCTTTCGCCTCATTGGAGATCTCTATTAAGGAGTCTACCAATTGGTCGATCTCCTCTTTCGATTCAGTTTCGGTAGGTTCAATCATTAGAGCGCCATGTACAACTAGTGGGAAATAGATGGTCGGAGGATGGAATCCTTTATCCAGTAGCCTTTTGGCGATATCCAATGTTGTTACTCCGTATTGTTGCTGTTTCTTGTCGGTAAATACGGTTTCATGCATACAAGGTCTTTTTTCTATTTCATCGAAAGGCAGATCATAGGAATCTTTTAATCTCGCTTTAATATAATTGGCATTTAGCACTGCCATCTGGGAGGTGCGTTTTAATCCGGGTGCTCCAAGCGCTCTTATATAGGCATAAGCGCGAACTAGAACAAGAAAGTTTCCGAAGAAACCCTTCACTCTGCCGATTGAATTTTTCCCGACGGGATAAATCTTATATAGACCGTTGCTCTTTTCTACTAATGGGGATGGTAGAAATGGTGCCAGGATTTTTTTGACGCCAACAGGGCCGGCTCCGGGGCCGCCACCTCCATGAGGGGTGGAAAATGTTTTATGAAGGTTAAAATGCATCACATCGATACCGAGCTCACCTAATTTTACCACCCCCATGATCGCATTCAGGTTCGCGCCGTCGCAGTATACGAGTCCACCTTTGTCGTGAACGATCTTTGCTATCTCTTTAATCTCCGTTTCAAACAGGCCTAGGGTATTTGGGTTCGTAAGCATTAAGGCTGCAACATCGTTATCCATTAATTTTGCAACAGTGTGGCTCTCAAGAATTCCATTTTCTGTTTTAATTGTAACTACTTCATAGCCTGCCAAGGTGCAGCTGGCAGGATTTGTTCCATGCGCTGTATCGGGAATAAGAATCTTTTTTCTGGGATTTCCTTTTGATTCATGGAAGGCACGGATGATCTTAACGCCAACAAGCTCTCCCTGCGCTCCCGCAGCAGGTTGCAGAGAGACACGATCCATTCCACTTATCTCCGAGAGCGCGTGTTCTAGTTCATAGATCAGACGCAATGCCCCCTGGGAAAGCTCCTCAGGCTGGTATGGGTGGATATTGGTGAATCCCGGGAGTTGCGCTATAGCCTCATTAACCCGTGGATTGTATTTCATTGTGCAGGAGCCGAGAGGATAGCTTCCAAGATCGATTCCAAAATTCCACGATGAAAGTCTTGTGAAGTGCCTTACTACACAAAGCTCGCTGACCTCGGGAAGATTACAATCCTCTTTTCTTGTCAGCGCTTTTGGCGGTGAAGATAATGGAACATCCAGAGCGGGTAACGAAAGGCCATGCCTTCCGGGCCGGCTCTTCTCGAATATAAGCTCTGCAGCCAAAACAAGTCCTGCTCTTCCAGGCCCGGCGCTCATGTTGCTACCCTTCTTAAGGCCTCGGTGAACCTCTCTAATTCAGATTTTGGGTGAATCTCCGTAACATTAATCAAAAGGTGGTTTGGTAGCTCGGGATACCAGTGGCTTAAGGTTACACCCGGTATAAAACCCTCCTTAATGAGTTTTTTATAGGTTTCATTCTCATTACCGTGGAGCTTTAGTACAAATTCATTGTATGTAGTTCCACTAAATGGGAAAGATATTTTACCCTCTTTTTTCAAAAGGGATTTCAGGAATTCACTTTTACTATAATTTAATGATGCTAACTGTTTTAGTCCTTCCTTCCCAAGCAGCGATAGATAAATTGATGCCTTTAGGGCGCATATTCCCTGATTTGTGCATATATTTGATGTGGCCCTCTCCCTGCGAATATGCTGTTCTCGAGTGGAGAGGGTTAAGGTGAAAGCCCTCTGCCCACGATTGTCCATTGTTTCCCCGACGAGCCTTCCCGGCATAGTACGGACAAATTCATCCTTGGTTGCAAAAAAACCGACATGGGGTCCGCCAAACCCGATCTCATTTCCAAAGGCCTGGGCTTCACCAACAACAATATCTGCCCCAAGATTCCCCGGGGCCTCAAAAAGCCCCAAAGATGTCGGATTGTTATTTACGACTATGGCGATTGCCCCGGATTTATGAATTAATTCTAGCGCCTCTTTTAAGGGTTCTATGATTCCAAAAAAGTTTGGGGACTGTATTACGACGGCCGCAGGTTCTTTCTCGAGAGCTTTTTTTAGTAACGCTAAATCAATCTCTCCACTGCTTGTCCAGCCGATTTTTTGAAAATTCGAAGATTCCCAGTGTGACAGGTATGTTCGGATGACCTCTTGATATTCAGGGTGCAGGGTCAGCGCGAAGACAACGCCACATCTGTTTTTTAAGATCCTGTGTGCCATCAACACCGCTTCCGCTGTTGCGGAAGCCCCGTCATACATGGACGCGTTTGCGACATCCATTCCTGTTAATTGGCAAATGAAGGTTTGAAATTCGAACACCGCCTGGAGTGTTCCCTGTGAAACCTCGGGCTGGTAAGGGGTGTACGCCGTTAAAAACTCACCTCTTCCCGCAAGCTGTGAGACAACAGTTGGAATAAAATGCTGATAGGTTCCGGCGCCAATAAATCCAACAAGGCTTCGCGCGCCTTTGTCATTCAGGGTGGTATTTATCGATGAGAGTTCTTTACAATGTGAGACCAGCTCTGGCTCGGGGAGTGGTTGTGGGAGATCCAGTTGTTGTTTGAGTTTAATCTGATCCGGAATATTCGAGAAAAGATCATCGATGTTTTTGACACCGATTTTATCAAGCATTTCTCTGATATTTTTTTCCGTGTGCGGTGTGTAATCCATAGAACTTTAGGGTTCTGTCGCCTCTTTCGCCTCTTGTCCCAGATACTCTTCATATTCAGTGGCATTCATCAGGTTATGAAGTTCTGAATCGTCACCCATGGTAAGTTTTATTAACCATCCCTCTCCATAAGGATCCTGATTGATAAGTTCAGGGGTTTCGGTGACGGTCCCATTGGTCTCCACAACCTTCCCTGAGATTGGCGAGAAGAGGTCTGAGACAGCCTTCACAGATTCCACAACGCCAAATGTGTCATTCTGCGAAAGTTCTTCTCCGATTTTGGGTAGCTCGATAAACACAATGTCACCAAGAGACTCCTGGGCATATGCGCTGATTCCTACAACAACGAAGTCTCCTTCGCGTCTTGCCCACTCATGCTCTTTTGTATAAAAAAGATCGTCCGGTATTTCATAACTCATAATCGACTCGCTTAGGGGCTGTTGACGTTTTGTTTCCTACTGCGGGTCAACCCCTTGGGTCTCAGTTGTGTCAGGAACCCAGAAATCGTCCTCAATGTATCCATTGATACACCTGCGGCGATTTCTGGAACCCTTCCTTACTGCGACGTCCAAGGTGTTGCCCCTCGAAACGAAAACAAAACATCAACAGCCCCTAGTTAGGTTTATAAAATGGGGTCTGAACGACCCTAGCTTTAGCAGATTTTCCTCTTATTTCAACCGATATTTCAGTCCCTACATCTTTAAATCTGGAGTCTACCAGCGCCAGGGCAATTCCTATATTCAGTGATGGTGAAAAGGTTCCACTGGTAACCGCTCCTATTTTTTTACCGTTAGAATCTAAAATCGGATAGCCCTCCCTCGGAATACCCTTTTCAATCATCTCTAAACCTATTAACCCCCTTTTGGTCCCCTTTTCAACCTGTTCCCTTAAGGTGTCAGACCCGATAAAACTGCCCTTTTTAAGCTTCACAACCCACCCTAAATTAGCCTCAATAGGTGATATGGTTTTGCTAAGCTCATGTCCGTAGAGTGGGTACGCCATCTCTAATCTTAGGGTGTCCCTTGCACCAAGCCCTATAGGCTTAATTCCCAATGCCCCACCCTTTTCCAGAAGGAGGTGCCAAACATATATTGCGTCTTTTGGTGCAAGGTAGAGCTCTACACCCCTTTCCCCCGTATAGCCTGTTCTTGCGATCATCGCTTCACAGGAGCCGATTTTTCCATAATTAAAATAAAATGATGTTAACGATGCAAGATCGATATTGGTTAAAGGCTGAAGTATCTCATCCGATTTTGGCCCCTGAAGCGCAATCTGCGCAAAATTATCACTCTCGTTTGTTATTGCTACATTAAAATTCCTTGAATTCTCCTTAAACCATTCAAAATCCTTCTCGACATTTGATGCATTTACACAGAGAAGATATTCCGATTTGGAAACTTTATAGACGATGAGATCATCAACAGATCCACCATCCTTGTAGCACGATACCGTGTATAGTGCTTTTTTATCGGTAAGTCGTGAGACATCATTTGTGAGAAGAAAATTTAAACATCTCTCCGCCTCTTCCCCCCTGATCAGGATCTCCCCCATATGTGAAACATCGAATAAGCCGGCAGATTTTCTTACAGTCAGATGTTCATCCATGACACCAGAATAAGAGACCGGCATCTCCCAGCCTGCAAATGGGACAAGCCTCGCACCCCCCTCTTTATGAGCCTCAAAAAGAGGTGTTCTTTTTAACGTACTCATTTCTAAATCCCTTTTTGTATCTTATATGCCTTAATAGTATTGGCGAGCAACATCGCAATGGTCATGGGCCCAACACCACCGGGGACCGGTGTGATAAAGGAGCACCTTTTTTTGGCGGTTTTAAAATCTATATCACCAACTAGCCTCTTGTTGCCGAGACGTGAGATCCCAACATCAATGGCAATTGCCCCCTTTTTTAGCCATCTGCCCTTGACCATATGTGGTTTTCCGACAGCTGCTACGACAATATCCCCATGATGGATATGCTTTTTGAGATTCTTTGTGCGGCTGTGGCAGATTGTTACGGTTGCGTCTGCTTGAAGTAAAAGCTCCGCAATAGGCCTTCCAACAATATGGCTTCTTCCAACAACAACGGCATGTTTACCACTAATTTTAACCCTCGTAGAATTTAACAGCGCCATGATTCCCAGGGGAGTACATGGAAGAAGTGGATTTGGATCGTTGCTGCCAAACAACCTTCCCATGTTGTTCGGGTGAAATCCATCTACATCCTTGTCTGGAGAGATATGTCCAATAACCTTTTTCGGATCTATCTGTTTGGGGAGTGGTAGCTGCACCAAAATGCCATTTATATGCTTCGATCTGTTTAATCTGTCGATTAACCGCAGGAGTTTTTTTTCACTGGTTGAAGATGGAAGTAATCTGACAACCGATTTTATACCAACGGCACTGCAGGCCTTGGCCTTCTGCCTTACATAAACCTCACTTGCTTCATGATTCCCCACCAATACAACCGCAAGGGTTGGTTTAGGCCATGCTTTTGGGAATTTTTTGACCTCACGTCCCAGCCTGCTGTTCAATTTTTGTGCTAATGACCTGCCATCGATAATCTTTCCCATCGGGTCTCCGGATTGATCTTCCATGTTTATCAAAAATCGTTCCGAAAATCACTCATTTCTTGTTGATCGACAAAAAGTATTTATGGTAATCTATTGAAATAGAAGAAAAAAGTTGTGAACGCACAAATGATCTGACCAACAGAGGTCTACAACTATGCTTGTACTAACGCGAAAGTGTGGTCAGTCGATAATCATTAATGATGAAATAAAGATTATGGTGGTTCAGGTAAAGGGGAAGCAGGTTAGAATAGGGATCCAGGCCCCGATGTCAAGCAAGATCTTTCGTGAAGAGATCTATCCGGGGGCTGAAAAAAAGAGCGCTCTTAGTGATAAACCGAAGGAGAAAGAGATTCCATTTTCTCCAATGCTAGCCAAAGCTGAGGATGAGTAGTAGATCAAATCATAAGTTGTGCACAGTCCTTTTGTCATGCCCAGGTCGCAAATAGAACCTTTCAATTAGATAAATATAGAACAGCCGTTACTGTCTCTGCTGTAATTTTTAGGGATTAGTTTTTCTTGACGCGTTAATAAAAGGTGTAATATAATAAATATTATTACACTTGGGGACTACGATGGGCAATGCAAATATAAAAATTGCAACAGATGAGATTAAAAAATTGAAAAGTTTAACGGGCGAAAAGACTGGTCAGAAAGCAGTAAATAAAGCCTTAAAATTCTTTTTTAGAGCAGCAAGGCAAAGAAATGCAATCAAACTTTTACAGGAAATAGAATTCCATAAAGGTTTCAATCCACTAAGACTTAGGCGTCATGATAGGTAAATATATTCTTGATACCTCAATCTGGATTGAGATCGAGAGAAAAAATCCAAAAATTCAAAAACTTGTAATCCCATTGATCGAGTCCAACAAGGTTGTATTGGTCGATCTCATAATTGCTGAATTGTTGCGGGGGGTGAGGAATGTAGATGATTAC